>CANJMQ010000061.1 GCA_947475225.1 Bradyrhizobiaceae bacterium | reverse complement strand
GTCGACAGCCGTCTTCATGTTGTCGAAGATGCCCCGCCGCGGGACCCCGCCCAGGACCCGGAATGCCTGGGTCAGGGCATCGAACAGCATCTCGTGCGTCTGGAGCAGATACGCCCGCACGATGAAGGCTTTGCTGTGAGACAGCTTGGTGTGCGCCACCTGCAGCTTGACCCGCTCACTGCCGAGGACTGCCCAGTCTTCGCTCCAGTCAAATTGGAAAGCCTCTCCCGGGGCAAAGGCCAGCGGCACAAATGTACCGCGCCCGCTGGTTTGGGCGTCCCGCTGGCGTTCGGCCTTCCAGGCCCGCACGAAGGCTGCCACCCGGCCGTAGGAACCGACGTAGCCCAGAGAAACAAGGTCGGTGTGCATCTGCCGCGCCGTGCGCCGCTGCTTTCGCGACTTGGCCACCTCCACCCGGAGCCACGCCGCCAGCTTCTCGGCAAACGGGTCGAGGTTGCTCGGCCGGTCGGGAACCTTGAACTTCGGCTCCACGGCGCCCGCCCGAAGGTATTTGCGGATCGTATTACGCGACAGTCCTGTCCGCCGCTCGATCTCCCGGATCGGCATCCCCTCGCGGAAATGCCAACGTCGTATAACGCTCAAAAGTGCCATGTCGATCACTCCATGATCCCCCGGTCAAAATGCCAGGGGGAAGGTCAGAACATGGGTCACTTCTCGGTGGAAACTTGTGCCCCTCCCGGGTCAACTCTCAGTGCAAATCAACATCCCGTGGCTTGAAACTACCGCTCGCCACCTGCAGCAACTCGTTCACGCCAACGGACAGTTGGTTTGTAAGAGAGTCAAACCGATCGAAAGCGCTGCGGGGCGACTCGTTGTATTCGCTGACGGTCTGCGGATGGACGTGGCCCAACAGCTGGCAGAGAAGCTCGAGGTAGCGGGAATTGAATCTACTCAAGACTGGGAGTGGTCAGCCATTCCATCGGTCACGGCCACCGCCAAGCCGGCGGCATCGCCTATTGCCGACCTTGTTCAAGGAGGCGAGGCCGGCGACGAGTTTGCCGCACGGCTGGTTTCCAGCGGACAAATCCTGACGCAGGATCGGTTTGTGACTGCGCTGAAGGAACGCGGTTGGCAGTTTCTTGGCTCAGAGGAAACCGGAGACCCTTCTGGTTCGGCCTGGACAGAGGCCGGCGCGCTCGACAAGCGCGGTCATACTGAGGGCTGGAAGCTTGCGCGCAGCGTAGAAACGGAAATTCGTGATTTGGTCACCCGAATTGGCGTACTGCTCAAAGCCGGCTGGATCGAGGTTATAGTGGTGACCGATCATGGCTGGTTGCTGGTTCCTAATGGCATGCCGAAAGTCGAGCTAAAGTCGTTTCTGACTGAAACTCGCTGGAGCCGATGCGCGGCGTTGAAATTCGAGGCTCAGACTGATGCGCTGGCATTCAAGTGGCACTGGAACCCGCAAGTCATGATGGCAAGCCCACCGGGCGCAGGTAGCTATCGAGCTGGTATCGAGTATTCCCATGGCGGTGTGTCGCTGCAAGAAATGGTAACTCCGGTGCTGCGCGTAACCACAGGCAAGTTGACAGGCGGCTCAGCCCGACTACTGGAGGCCAAGTGGACAGGAGCGAAGTGCCGAGTGGTGGTAGGCGGAGATTATACCGGCGTCCGGGTCGACGTTCGGACCAGTCATTCCGACCCCAACACGTCGCTGCTATCAGATAAGCAGGCGCGCGAGACCGCGCCAGACGGCAAGGTGACTGTATTCCTGGAAGACGCCTCCGATATTGGCAAGTCTGCCGAGATCGTCCTGCTTGATGCGTCGGGTCAGGTGATTCATTCGTTAGCAACCACCCTCGGGAAGTAACCCCATGAGTCAGCAACTTGATCCCATCGATAAGATATCCACCAAAGCCTTTGAGGGCTATGTGGTGCGTAAGGATCTCGTGCGCAAATTCAAGGGGCAATATCCGGTTCCCACCTACGTGGCCGAGTTCCTTCTTGGCCGCTACTGCGCCTCGGTGGATGACGATGAGATCGCCGACGGCCTCAAGATTGTCGAGCGTCAGCTAGGCGAAAAGACGGTTCGCGCCGGCGAACACGAGCTGTTCAAAGCCCGCGCCAAGGACAAGGGCCATGTCAAGCTGATCGATATCATTACTGCCCGATTAGACGCGGCAACCGATTCGTTCCTGGCGACTCTTCCCAGCTTGCAGCTGAAGGACGTACGTATCGATGAGCGTATGGTCCACGCCAATGAGAGAATGCTCACGGGTGGGTTCTATGCGGAGGTGGAGCTTTCCTACGACCCAACCATCGCCCAGGAGAAGAATGGACGACCTTTCGGTATCGACTCGCTACGTGAGATCCAACTGTCCAAGCGGGAAGTGCTGCCGGCGCTTTATAAAGGCAGAGAATCCTTTGCGACCGAGGAATGGAAGAATTTTCTGATCCGCAGCATTGGCATGGAGCCGGAGAAGCTAAGCCCCCGTGCTCGCGACATGATGCTTCTACGAATGGTCCCGTTCGTAGAGCGCAATTACAACATGGTGGAGCTTGGGCCACGCGGTACCGGCAAGAGCCACCTGTTTCAGCAAGTCTCACCGTATGCCCATCTTGTTTCCGGGGGCAAAGCGACGGTGGCACGCATGTTTGTCAATAATGCGAATGGTCAGCGCGGATTGGTCTGCCAGTACGATGTAGTCTGCTTCGATGAAATCTCCGGCGTCTCCTTCGACCAAAAGGACGGCGTGAACATCATGAAGGGCTACATGGAGTCCGGCGAATTCAGCCGTGGCAAAGAGAGCATCCGCGCCGATGGCGGCGTGGTGATGGTGGGTAACTTCGACGTGGACGTGCAGCACCAGCAGCGCGTGGGTCACCTGTTTGGCCCGTTGCCGCCTGAGATGCGCGACGACACGGCGTTCATGGATCGCATCCACGCCTACCTGCCAGGCTGGGATTTGCCGAAGGTCAACCGCGAACTGCTGACCAATCATTTCGGTCTAGTCAGCGATTTTCTGTCTGAATGCTGGAACCAGTTGCGGCGACAGAGCCGGCAAAATGTTTTCCAGGGGCGCATTCATCTGGGTGGCGCCCTGAGCGGACGCGACACAACAGGTGTGCAGAAGACCGTTAGCGGGCTGATCAAACTGGTGTCCCCCAATCCGGAGATACCTGTTTCCGACGACGTGCTCGATTGGGCGCTGCGGCTCGCGCTGGAGTGCCGTCGGCGGGTCAAAGAGCAGCAAAAGCGCATCGGCTCTGCTGAGTTTCGTAACACCCAATTCAGCTACTCGATGGGTGAAGATGGGGTGGAAAAGTTTGTGGCAACCCCCGAGCTTTACAGCGAGAACAGCATCGGCAGCGACCCGCTGCCGCCAGGCCAGATCTGGGTGATTTCGGCTGGTGGTGGCGACGAAAACCCTGGGCTGTATCAGGTAGATATCACCGAAGGCCCGGGTAGCGGTGTAAAGATTCTGAACCAGCCTGCACCGCCTCCCTTTAGGGAAAGTGTTCGCTGTGCGGAGCAGAATCTTTATACACGGGCAAAGGAACTGGTCGGCGACCGAGAACCGCGGCAGCACGAGTTCTCGGTTCAACTGCGTGCGTTTGATAGCGCCAAGAGCGGTTCTGCAGTTGGTGTAGCCGTGCTGCTGGCGCTGTGCTCATCGCTACTTCAGAAAAGCATCAAGGGCGGCCTTGCGGTCACCGGCGGGCTAAACCTGGGCGGTTCCCTCGAAACAATTTTCAACCCCGTCGCTGTGGTTGAAACCGCCATTGAGAAAGGTGCCGCCAGCATCTTGATGCCGATCGGCAGCCGTCGGCAGTTGAACGACCTTCCCGACGAGCTGGCGGCCAAGATCACAATTCACTATTACATTGATGCACGGGATGCGCTGCTGAAGGCGTTGGCAATCTGATCGACCGTGACTCGAGCGTCGCCGGTTCAATATATTCGAACCTGAGACCCCAAAATCCCCAAAAACGTCAACCCCGCGTTTCGATCTCGGTTCCACTCGCGCCCGCGAGAGGGATCCGAAAAGTACGGATTTCTTGCGCCGAATAACCGTTCAATATCAGCCGCTTAAAGTTCCGTATTAAAATCGCAAAGTCAGGAGCTTTGGAGACAACGGTGCTGAGAGAGACCAAAATGGCGTTTCTAGCGCTTGCGGCGGTCAGGAGCTTTGTGCGGAGAAGCCCGCGTTTCCTGGGCTTTTCAGGGGTCCCGAAAGGGCCGGGAGACAGTTGGGCCGTTAGGGATTGGCGGAGAGGGAGTCCGCCGCACTATCGGTTACCAGTGCGCCTCGACGTTTCTGGAAAGGTCCACAAGTGCCTCAAATACGGGATTTTTTATCAGTCTAGTGGTCTCATCGTGTCTTGACGCGCCTCCCGATGTCAACCATCTTGGTGGAGCAAATGGTGGGGCAAATCGGAATCATGACCGGAAAGCTGAGCGCGCGAACTGTCGAAACTGTCACCGATCCGGGCCGCTACTCGGACGGCAACGGGCTGTACCTGGTCGTCAGAGAGGGCGGCAGCCGCCAGTGGGCGATGCTATTTCGCTATGGCGGCAAGCGACATGAGATGTGGATGGGCGGAGCTGGCAAGGGCAAGAAGAGCCTTGCTGAAGCGCGAAGCGAGGTCGAGGAGTATCGGCGGCAGATCAGGAGTGGCAAGGATCCAAGGGTAGAGCGAGCGAAAGCAGCACCCGTCACTTTCCCCACCTTTGGCGCGTTCGCGGACGAGTATGTTGCTTCTCACGCTCCCAAGTTCCGCAATGCCAAGCATCTCGCCCAGTGGGAGATGACGCTCGGGGACTCCTACTGCAAGGCAATTCGAAGCAAGCCTATCGACAAGATCGAGACGCCAGACATATTGGCGGTCCTGCAGCCGATCTGGAACAAGGTGCCGGAGACCGCCGCGCGATTGCGCGGGCGGCTGGAGAACATCCTCGACGCCGCGAGGGCTCGGGGCTTCAGAACCGGCGAGAACCCTGCGGCATGGCGGGGCCACCTCAAGACGATCCTTCCGGCCCGCCAGAGGCTCACCAGAGGCCATCACGCGGCGATGCCATACGATCAGGTTCCGGCGTTTATCGCCGCTCTGCGGTCACGCCAGAGCCTTGCAGCGGTGGCGCTGCAGTTCTGCATCTTGTCCGCGACGCGATCGGGCGAGGTGCTAGGCGCAAGATGGGAGGAGATCGACCTCGACAAGAAGGTCTGGACGATCCCGGCCATCCGAATGAAGGCGGGCCATGCTCACCGTGTGCCGCTCAGCCCCCGGGCCGTGGAGCTCCTAGCGGCCCTCCCCCGGCAGGAGGGCAATCCGCATGTGTTCCCCGGAAACGCCTCGGCCAAGCCGCTGAGCGGCATGGCGATGACGATGCAGCTCCGCCGGATGAAGCGGGAGGACATCACCGTCCACGGCTTCCGCAGTTCTTTCCGCGATTGGGCTTCTGAACAGACCTCATTCCCGCACGAAACCTGCGAACATGCCCTCGCCCACCGGATCAGCGACAAGGCCGAAGCGGCCTATCGGCGCGGCGATCAGTTCGAGAAGCGCCGCCTGCTGATGGAGACGTGGTCCGAATACGTCTCCACCCCTACCCGGACAATAACTGCAGAATCCGATGCGATTGTGAATAACTAAAGCAGCTTGACACTTGCAAATACAGCAGGACGAACCCATACTGTCTGCGAACGGGAGCACTTCGCCCCGTGCCGTAGTGAAATTCCGAAGGTGGCGGTGCCGTGAGGCACTGAATGAGACCGAAGTCGGCAGACAGCGTTGGCAGCGCTCGGAATGGTAAGGCGAAGGGTGCGGTCGCCCCACGATTGGAGAGCCACAGCGAGATAGTGTAAACTGGAATGTGAAGCGCGACCCCAATCCAACTTTACTTGGAGTTTCGCTTATGCTCGCTACACAACAGTCCTCAGCCGTTGCCATCTCGATCAACGATATGATCGAGCGCTACAATGTATCTCGGTCAACCATCAACAGGCATCTCGCGTCCGGGTCCCTCCGCGCCCGCAAGCTGGGCCGCAAGACGCTCATCGATGTAGCGGAAGCTCAGCGTTGGTACGATCACGCAACGCGCCCCGCCACCTTCACCACCAGCAAATAGAAATCCCCGGCCAGGCTGTTCACCCGACCGGGGCGGTGTTCTTCGCAGGCATCATCCGTAGGCGGAATATAGCGGCTCTGGTTTTTGTTTGAAAGACCAAAAAGAGATGCACGCAATCAACCCAAATGACATCGCCGAGTTTCTCGGACGATCTCTCGGAACCGACATTCACCTCGTCTCCATTGTGCCGGATAGCGGCACGCATGGGCGGCACTTCGGGGCGGATACAGCGCTGGCGACGGAATGGGCGATAGTCCAGAATGAAGCCGGAAAAAACGTCTACTTCACGGTCAACCGTGCAAGGTCGGGATGTCACAAGAAGCCGACCAAAGGTGACATCGTCGGTGTGCGCTTCGCCCACATCGACATTGACCCGCCCAAGGACGGGTCGCCGTGGGACCCTGAGGACGCGCTGCAATCACTCATCAAGGCCAACCTGCCGCCGACCCTCGTCAATTGGAGCGGGAATGGCTGGCAGGCGCTCTGGCGTATCGAAGGGAGTATGAGCTCGGAAGAAGTCGAAGCGGTCAACAAGGGCCTGATTGCGGCGTTTGGAGGCGATGCCTCAACCGCAAACGTTGACCGGCTTCTGCGCGTGCCCGGCACGCGCAACTACCCAAACGCGGCCAAACGCTCTAGGGGCCGCGTGGATCAACTCGCCAGGATCGAGTGGACGGACGACGGAACCATGACGCCTGCCGCAGAACTGCTGGAGGTCTTCGGGAGTACGAAGGCAACCGCCCAAGCGGCACCGGCACCATCAGTTTCGGTGACAACGGGCAAGGTCGCGCTTCAGACGCCAGACAGCCTCGGAATACCTGTCGGCGATGGTCTGCGCCTCCTCATTGAGCAGCCAACAGGCGATGACCGCAGCGCCGACACGTTTGGCTTTGCCTGCGAGGCTTTGCGCCGTCACATTACGCCTGAGCAAATCGTCGGCTTGCTGACAAACCCTGCAAATGCAATCTCAGCGCACTGCCTCGACCAGCAGAACCCCGGCCGCGCTGCGCAGCGCGCCGTTGAGAACGCGCTCCGGCAAGATGACGTTGCGAGGCGGATAAGGCAGCGGGGCGAGGACCGGGGGATCGCCGAAGGTGATCAGAGTTTTCTCGAAGTACCCGTGATGTCGCCCGAGGATATGATCGCACGGTTCGTCTATGTCGCGGACGGCGGGCAAGTCGCAGATCTTCGCAACCCACGCACTATCCTGACACTGAACGATTTTAAGAACCTCACAGCCGCATCCAAGACGGTAGCCGAACTTCGGGGCAGAAACGGCAGCCGTCGGAAGTCGCTTCTGCCGACGGCGAAGATTTGGCTTGAGAACCCGAACAGGCGCACGGTGGATGCGCTTGCCTTCATGCCCGCAGGAGGTCCGATCACGACGGACCCTGATGGGCGGTCAGCATTCAACCTCTGGCCAGGCATTTTAGCAGCACCGCCACCGCCGGACTGGGAGGGCCGCGTGCAGCCGTTTATACAACACATCAGCTGGCTGTGGGGCGATGAAGCCGAGCCCTTCATCGACTGGCTGGCACACATGCGCCAGCGCCCCGGGGAATTACCCTCGTTTGGCTGGCTCCACATTGCTCCGGTTCAAGGTCTTGGCCGTAATTGGGTCGCAGGGGTGCTGGCTCGGGTATTTTCAGGCGTAACCACCCTTGGCTTCGACTTGAGCAGTGCCCTCGACAGCGGCTTCAACGGCATGCTCGGCGGCAAAATTCTTGCCGTTGTCGATGAAGTGGCGGAGGGACTTGTTGGCCAGCAGCATGCGCGGGCGCAAGCACTCAAGCGTCTGGTCGTGGAAGAAATAAGGATCATCAACCCTAAGTTCGGGCGGATGCGCTCCGAACGTAACCACGTGCGCTGGCTTGTGCTCAGCAACAGCCCAGCGGCGCTCCCACTTGAGAACGAAGACCGCCGTTTCCGAGTTGTGCGGTGCGACGACCGCCCAAGAGATATACATTACTACGCAAGCCTTTACGCCCTGCGCCATGATGCCGAATTTATCGCGGCGGTTTCACACTGGCTGGTGCAACGCGACATCTCCAACTTCAATCCGGGTGAGGCTCCGCCAATCTCCTCAGCAAAGGCGGAACTGCTGGATCGGATCAGGCCCGAAGGCGAACGCATCCTCCGCCAGGTTTCACAAAACTGGCCGAGCGACCTCATCAGCTCGACGGATATCCAACTCCATCTGGGCGACGAACGCCCAAAGGGCGCCGCTCTGCGGCACACATTGGATCGGGTAGGATTTATCCGGGTGGCAGAGTGGCAGGAGAAAGGACCTTTCTCTAACCCCCAATGGAAAGCTGCGTATGCCATCCGCAACGCTGAAATCTGGAAATCGGCCGGACTGTCCGCGTGTCGGCAGGAAGTCAAACGCATCGCAGCGCTGGCGACTGAATTGGCGGCAAAATCATGAAGAATGTGTTTTCTACCTACTCTGGCATGCAATTATCGCCCACACGCGCCCGCGACGGCAGCGGAGCGGTAACGTCTACACACTCTAAAACGGGCTGCTATATAAGAGGGGGTAATCAAACATGTTTGATCTATACCTCTATAGGACCCTCGCCTTTCAAGGCCCGTAAAACGTTGTTTGACACCCGAAGTCGCCCCCGTGGGCACGGGGCGAAGGGCTGCACCAGGCTGCCGATCATCGCGGGTGACACCCGAATTCAGCCAAACGGCCGGACGGACCACTACAGCCGCTGCTGGTCGTCCGGACGCGGTGCAGCATGATCGATGATCTCACCTCGGTCACGCTCACACCCTACATTCTTGACGGGCCCTCGGCACACATGCCCGCCGAGGGTCGGAACAGCCATATCCCATACGGCCTTTGGATCTGCCCAGATGGCTGGCAGTTACTGCACGACAGGAACTATGTCCCGCGATGGGCGCGGCCCGGGGACGGCTCACCCGCCGTCCCGGTGCCTCTCCTGCCCTGCAGTCGCGGACGGTGGGTAGCGTTTGTATCACGGGGGTGGTTCTTTGTTGGTGGATCCTGTCCGTCGCTGACACATAGGCCAACCAAGAAGGTTGAGCGCCTGGCCTTAGCCCACGGAGAGCGCATCCTTGATGACTTCCGTTCGGGCCGCCCTGTGTGGCGCTACATCGCCCGAGGCGACAGCATCCCCTTGGGCTTGGATCGATGGCGAGGCTAAAATATCGCGCGCGCGATAGTTGGATGTTATATTGTAACATCGACACCTGACCGGAGACACCGCCCCATGACCACCGCCATCACCCGCAAGCGAGGCCGACCGCTCGTGTATGACTCGTGCGGGATCTGGCCGCAGGTGCTGGAGCACATTGCCAACGGTGACGCCCTGTCGACGGCCATCAAGCGGCTCGGGCCTGACGCGCCGTCCTACGTTTGGGCGAAGACGCAGCTTCGCACGAACACGGCCCTTCAGGCAGCCTATCGCGAGGCCATCGAGGACAGGGCAGATGCTCTGGCTGACGACATCATCACGCTGGCCGACACGCCCGCACCACCCGGGTTGGATGGCCCAGGCCTGCATACGTGGGTGGCGCAACTCAAGCTCCGCGTGCACGCAAGGGAATGGGTGGCCTCGAAACTCCGCCCCCGGGTCTATGGCGCATCTGTCGATGTGACTGTCCAGACTTCGATCTCAATAACATCCGCGCTGGAGCAGGCCCAGCGGCGTGTTCTGAGCCTTGGGACAGACGGTAACGATCGCGCCATTACCGGAAAATGCATAGACCAATAAAGTATTTTTTGTTATCCTTGCCAAACTTTATTGGAAGGCTGTCGAACATGCTCCGCTCTTGGACTTCGCGTCTTGCCGCTGTGTTGCTCCTTCTCATTCTGGGTTCAGTGACTGCCATAGCCGCCGCGATGGACTATCTCGGGGCGTGGAGTTCGTCCACGACATACGCTGCCGGTAAGGTGGTCAAGCACAACGACGGTATATACTACTCGCTCAAGAGTACATCTTCCGCGCCAAACAAGAACAAGACGCCCAGCGCGAACCCCACATGGTGGGAAGCGGTTGGCTCGGCGGTTAAGCCACGGGCGGTGTATGACGTAACAGGAAAATATGTAGGCCCGCTTGTTTCGGGTGATGCTAACGGAGGCTCGGCATTCGTCGGGTTTAGCGCCGGTGGTTTTCTAGCCCCCGTTGGAGTCCTCACGTGGGGCTTCCTAGTATGCAACGAGTCTGCCGCAGTCTGCGTTCCCAGCGCACAGAACAACTATAGCGGTCTTAAAGTGTATACCACAACGGACTGCAGTGGCACTGCCTACTATTGGTCCAATGAGATGAACGGAAACTTTGCGCGCACTTACGGAGCTGCAAGCTCGAACTCCGGGAACTCACCGGTCGCGCTGTCGTTCGACATCTATTATCCTACAAATGAGACGAAGCGAACAATCGCATCATACTACGTTGGACAAATCGAAGGCTGCAAGCGCATGAATTACCAAAATTTCGTGCCAACTCCTAGCGCCGACTTGATCGTCAACGATGGGACATTCACGAAGGTGAGCATCTCGGGCTTCACCGGACCGTTCGACATCAAGTGACCGATCGAAGCGTCATCTTGGCCCCGGACAACATGGCTGCCGTCCGATGAGGCCGCGATCACGGCTCAGCATTCCTGCTCGAACGCGGCGAACCAGCGGGATTAAAGGGCTGATCGCCGCGAAATTGGACCTCATCCTTTGGCGGGGCTGGTGATGTCAAACTCTATGAAGCCGGTGACGCTTGGCATTCCCGCTGCAATTGCTACAAGCCATGAAGGGCCCGCTGCGTGGCAGGATGACCAACGGCCTGATCACCAGCGAGACCATGGTGGAACTGCTTCTCGAAACCTTGGGCACTGGTGACCCAATCCGGCGGCACCCGCCTACCTAAGTATTTCCCCGGATTGCCGAACCGCTCCCGTCACTTAGAAGTTGTTCCCCAGATGGGATGCGGACCTTGATAACAAGGGCGATTCTGTGGGGGAACGATGAAACTCTTGAAGCGCAGCCTTGTCCTGTCGTGCGGCGTGTCCGCTTCTGCCCTTGTTCTGGCGATCAATGCCGGGGCGAATGACTTTACAATCACCACCGGCACGACGGTAACCACCACCCAGACCCTCGACACCACGGGCAATGTCGGCACGGTGCAGACTGGTGGCGTGATCAATACAACGGACGATGTCGGCATCCTCGCCACAGTCGATGGCGTCACGGTGAACAATGCGGGCACAGTGACGGGCGCGGGTTCCGGTGGCGATGGTTTCGGCATTGTCGTCCTGAGCAATAACGCGATCACCAACTCAGGTTCTGTGACGGCCGGTAACGGTGCTGCCATTCAAGCTGGCAGCAACAACACGATCACCAATTCAGGGGTGGTTCAGGGAAATGTCGGCATCTACGCCAATGGCAACGGCAACACGATCACCAACTCGGGGCTGGCCTCGGGTGGAGGCTACGGCATCCTCGCCGCTGGCTCCGGCAACACGATCACCAACTCGGGGACGGCGACGGGCGGTATCGGCATCGGCGCCCAAGGCTCCAACAACACGATCACCAACTCGGGGACGGCGTCGGGCTTTTACGCCATCGGCGCCTATGGCTCCAACAACACGATCACCAACTCGGGGACGGCGACGGGCTACTACGGCATCCTCGCCAGTGGCAACGACAGCACGATCACCAACTCGGGTTCGGCTGCGGGTGACTATTCCGGCATCTACAACATTGGTGTTGACAACACGATCACCAACTCGGGGACAGCGACGGGAGGCACCTACGGCATCTTCGTCTCTGACGATGGCAACACGATCACCAACTCGGGCAAGATCATCGGTGGTGAGGCTTCGGTCTACTTTGAGGGCAGCGACAACACGCTGACGCTGCTGGCCGGCACCAACGTGCAGGGGATGCTGGATATAGCTGGAACGGGGGGCAACACGCTGGTGATCGGCCGCCGCCTCAGCACGGCGCTCGCCTATACAGGCAATACATCACCCACCTTTGCAGGTTCTCCTGCCGTCATCCTCGACACCAGCGGCATGCCCTTCGTGTCCTCCGGTGGCATTCTGGCGGTGGTCGATCCCACCCTGTTCTCGGCTGAGGGCGACATGCTGAACGACCTGACGCGCTCGCTGGCCGACCTCGTCGATGCGCGGCTTGGGTCAGCCCGCTCGGGCCACGGCGCTGCCAACATGGTGGCAGCAGCACCCACCGGCATCGTGCCCACGGCGGATGTTCCGGATGCGGCGGTGCCTCAGTCCGTGATCTGGGCAGCGGGTATCGGCAACTACCGCAGTCAGGGTTCCGACGGCATCTATGACGGCTTCGACAGCACTCTCGGTGGCTTTGCAATCGGTGCCGACGGCGTGCTGTCATCGGGCACCCGTCTGGGTGGCTTCGCGGGCGCCAGCTTCGCCAGCCTCAACACCGATGCGGGAACGCAGGAGATTGATGCCAACAGCTACTATGCCGGCCTCTACGCTGGCTTCACCATGTCAGAGGCCTTCCTGAACCTCGCGCTGACGGGCGGCTACACCAGCCAGTCCACCAGCCGCGACGTGCTGAACAACATGGTGGTGGGCGGTGTCGAACAGGCCAAGGGCGACCCGAACGGCATCTTCATCAGCCCGTCGGCGACGATTGGAACGGATATTGCCACCGGCGGCATGATCTTCACGCCAAGCCTCAGGGCACGGTATGCGGGGCTGTTCATGGATAGCTATGACGAGAACGGCTCGGCGGCCGATCTCTCGGTTGACTCACGCTCGATCAACCTCTTCGACCTGCGCGGTCAAGTGGCCTTCGCGATTCAGCCGATGATGACCAATGGCGGGCATTTCGATGCCGCCCTGCGTCTGGGTGCCGACGCCACCTACGCCAACAGCGAAGACGTCAACGCCACGCTGCTGGGCCAGTCGCTGAACTTCAACGTCAGCGACAACGACACGACGGTGCGTGGCTTCGCCGGTCTCGACCTTGCCTACGAGACGGACAGCGGCGCCAGCTTCACCCTCACGGGCGAGGCGGGCTATGACACCAGCGACGCCCTCACCCTCACGGGCACCGCTGGCCTCGCTTGGGCGTTCTGAGCAGGGCCGGAACCGATGACGCTTGGCATTCCCGTCACCGTGGGAACCGTTAGGCGATGAACCAGACACGCATCCACCGGGGCTTTCACCGGATTGGGGCCGTGCTGGCAGGTTTAATCTTGGCGCTTGGGTTGATTGTAGCTGGGATTGCGGCTGTCGAGGAGGCGGGCAGATTTCGCGACACCTCGTTCACCGTCACACTTCAAGACGGGTCGTCCTACACGGTGAACGGCTTGCCGCAAGACGCCTCGGAAGATGACGCCCTTGCAGCCGTTCTCGCCGACAACCCGCACCTTGCAGAAGGAGACATTCACCTCAAGCAGTGGCTCGACTCGCAGGATCGAAGCTTTCCAAAGTCGGCAAGCGTACACGCCGTTTTTGAAAAACAGTCCTCAAGCGCATTCGGTAAGATAACCGCTGTGATCGCCAGCATACCGTTGTGGCTGTTGGCCGGGTTTGCTGCAGCAGCGGCTGCGATCTACGTCATGTGCCGCGGGGTCGGGTGGATCATCGCTGGCTTCGCTGGCGATTGAAGACCTGCTGAGCGCTGTACGGCCCTTGTAGTGGCGCAAAGCAGAGTCGAGTGGGTAGAAACGCTATCAACGCACTAGAAGAACGAGATAGGCCAAGTAAGCCAGAACTGCCGCTAATGCAGCGACGTAAAGCGGCCAAAGCCAGCAGAAGATCGTGGCGACAATCATAGATGGGAGCCAGCCAAGCCCCACCCCAAGCAGGAAGCCGTATTCAGCGATACAGTAGATGTAGCTGCCGATGAAGATCAGGAACCACGTGATGCTCGCGCCGATCTTGTAGGCTTCCCCGCTCATCCGCTGTCCCTTCAGCATTGAAGTCCAATAGCGACTATCACTGAGCGCAGGGAGGGGCAAGACAGCGAGTTGAACCTAGCTTGAGATCGAGCCCTTCGCCACGCTCTAGAAGCCCCTGCCGACGGACATCTTGATTGATGCTACAGCTTCACCTTGATTGCAGCTCCGCAGAGCGGCGGCTTTCTTCAACGCGTACGCACCACAACCAACCCACGTTTTTTGTCCGATGACTGAAACCCTGTACTTCGCAGCGAATCTAAAAAATTCGCGCAGCCCCTGGCCTTGGCAATCGCGGCGTGGTGTGGACGCCCCCCCCGGGGGTGGTGCACGACCGCGCCAGCAGGATCGGCGGCAGACCGCGCCGGATCAGCCGTGGCAGCCGCCGGGTACCGTGCTGTTGGGTGGGGATCGATTCTGGGCAGCCGCCCGGAACTCTCCGGAACGCCCGCCCCAAGGCAGGCTGACATTGCCGGTGATCGTTGGGCGGGTCGATGCAGGCGGCCCCGGTGGGGCATTTGGTGAGGCAAGGGCTGCCCACCGACGAATTGTATCAGCAAAATCAATGCTCTAACGGAAAATAATGGCGGAGAGGGAGGGATTCGAACCCCCGGTACGGTCACCCGTACTCCGCATTTCGAGTGCGGCGCGATCGACCACTCTGCCACCTCTCCGCATTACAGGGCTTGCTGTGGATCGCGGGGGGCTAGATAGCCGAGTGCAGGGCGACTGCCAACCCTTTTCGGCGGGGCTTCATTTGCTCTCCGTGGCTGATTGACTTGGGGGGGACCGGTGGCTACAACCCGGCTGTTCACGAACAGGCAGGACATGGCTCTTTTCGCCGCCAGCATTTATCTGGGGTGCGCCGCAACCGCGGGCCGCACTGGCCTTGCCGTGTGCGCGAAACGCACGAAAACTACCAAAACGGCGTGAGCCTTCTCCCCCGGCCTTCCCCCGCGGGGGTGGAAGGCTGACCCCCATTTTGCCCGAAAGCGGAGCTGCTCAAGCTCGCGGGGGACGGGTTGGACGGCTTCTTCAGGAGACAAGAACATGGGTTACAAGGTTGCAGTCGTCGGCGCCACGGGCAATGTGGGCCGCGAAATGCTGTCGATCCTCGAGGAGCGCCAGTTTCCGGTGGACGAGGTGCACGCCATCGCCTCGCGCAAGTCGATGGGCGTCGAGGTCTCCTTCGGCGACCGCACGCTGAAGTGCCAGGACCTTGAGCAGTTCGATTTCTCCAAGGTGGATTTCTGCCTGATGTCGGCGGGCTCCGCCGTGTCGAAGGAATGGTCGCCGAAGATCGGCGCCACCGGCTGCATCGTGATCGATAACTCGTCGTGCTGGCGTTACGATCCGGAAGTGCCGCTGGTCGTTCCAGAAGTGAACGCCAATGCGCTCACCGAATACATGGCGCGCCCCAACCGCCGCAACATCATCGCCAACCCCAACTGTTCGACGGCGCAGCTGGTCGTGGTGCTGAAGCCCTTGCATGACGTAGCCAAGATCAAGCGCGTGGTGGTCGCCACCTACCAGTCGGTATCGGGTGCCGGCAAGGACGGCCTCGATGAGCTGTGGAACCAGACCAAGGGCATCTTCGTCACGGACTCACCCACGCCGAAGAAGTTCACCAAGCAGATCGCCTTCAATGTCATCCCGCACATCGACGTGTTCATGGATTCAGGGGATACGAAGGAAGAGTGGAAGATGATGGTCGAGACCAAGAAGATCCTCGACCCGAAGATCAAGCTCACCGCCACCTGCGTGCGCGTTCCGGTCTTCGTGGGCCACTCGGAGGCCGTCAACATCGAGTTCGAAACGCCGATCTCGGCCGAGGAGGCCCGGGAGATCCTGCGCGAGGCACCCGGCTGCCTGGTGATCGACAAGCGTGAGGACGGCGGCTACATCACGCCCGTCGAATGCGTGGGCGATTACGCTACCTTCATCTCGCGCATCCGCGAGGATGCGACCATCGACAACGGCCTCAACCTGTGGATTGTATCGGACAACCTGCGCAAGGGCGCGGCACTCAACGCCGTGCAGATCGCCGAGAGTCTGATTAACCGCGGGCTGATCAAGAAGGCCGCCTGAGCTTTCTCATTGTTTGACCGAAACAAGGCCGTGATGAAAGTCACGGCCTTTTTCCTGTGCGATGCCTTGCTGGGTGCCGGGGCAAGGAACAAGACGGCTCAGCTCGTCACACGGCCCCAGGCGGCAGCGCCAATCACCGCGCCCACCTTGCCCGTCTGCAACAGTGCCACGCAGCCGGTGGCATCGGGCGTCAGCAGTCCATCCTTGGGCAGCGACACCGTCGTGGCCGCGCCCGTCCACATGGCGGCCGGCACCAGCTTCCTGACCACGTTGCTGTAGGAAATTTCGCGCCCCGCCATCTCGCCCTTCTCGATCTTCACGCTCACCTGGTCGAGGATGGGCATCACCCACAGCGTCGCCTCACCGCTGCCTGCGCCCATCTCGACGATCAGTTCCTTGCCACGGTCGGCGATGCTCACCGCCACCGGCCATTTGGGTGTATGCGACTGCTCCAGCACGGCGAAGACCTCGGAACGCTGGCTACCCACCATCTGCTTCGTGCCGTTCACCACCATCTGCGGGGTATAGACGTCCATGTCGCCGCGCGCCTTGGCGTAGTCATACTGTCGCTGCGAGAAGTCGGCACCGGCGAGGGTATCCTTCCAGCCGAGATAGTCCCAGTAGTCGACGTGGAAGGTCAGCGCCAGCACGCCCGGCCTATCACGCAGTTCGGTGAGCAGCCGGTCGCCCGGCGGGCAGGAATTGCAGCCTTGGCTCGAGAACAGCTCCACCACCACATCGATAGGGTCGGCGGCGCGCGTCGGGCCTGCCAACAAAGACACGCCTGCCCCCGCCCCGAGGGCAAGGCACTGGCGGCGGGTCATGGCAAACACGTCGGACATGACCCCTTATGACCCGAAAGGCCCGCGAGCGCCACTCTCCGGCATTTCGGGATCAATCACGAATGCGTTTGGGCAATCGTTCTCTCCCGCTGACGAAGCCGGAGAAGACATGAAGCAGCCCACCCAAAAAGGATCGCCGGGGCAAGCCCGGCGATGATGATTGAGAAAGTGGCTGACTTAAGCCTCAGCCCGCCTTGGCGAGGTTCCGCAGCACATAGGGCATGATGCCGCCGTTCTTGTAATAGTCGAGCTCGTCCAGCGTATCGATACGGCACAGCACCTGCGCCGTGGCCTTGGATCCATCCGCGCGGGTGATCTCCACCGCCATCGCGGCGCGCGGCTTGAGGCCTTCGGCCAGGCCCTTGATGGTGACGGTCTCGTCGCCCTTGAGGCCCAGCGTCTGCCAGCTCTCGCCGTCGCGGAACTGCAGCGGGACGACACCCATTCCGATCAGGTTGGAGCGATGGATACGCTCGAAGCTCTGGGCGATCACAGCGCGCACGCCAAGAAGACGCGTGCCCTTGGCCGCCCAGTCACGTGACGAGCCGGTGCCATATTCGCTGCCGGCGAAGATGACGAGCGGCGTGCCCGTCTCGGCATATTTCATCGCCGCGTCATAGATCGGCATGGTCTCGCCACCTGGATAGAATTTGGTGACGCCGCCTTCCACGCCCGGCACCATCTGGTTCTTGATGCGGATGTTGGCAAAGGTGCCGCGCATCATCACCTCGTGGTGGCCACGGCGCGCGCCGTAGCTGTTGAAGTCGAGCTTATCCACGCCGCGCGAATTGAGATACTTGCCAGCGGGAGACGCCGCCTTGATGTCACCGGCGGGCGAGATGTGGTCGGTAGTGATCGAGTCGAGGAACAGCCCGAGGATGCGGGCATTCTCGACGTCCTTCACCGGCGCGGGCGTCATGGAGAGACCGTCGAAATATGGCGGGTTCGCCACATAGGTGCTGTTCTGGTCCCAGGCATAGTTCATGCCCTTGGTGACCTTGATCGAGCGCCAGTGCTTGTCACCCTTGAACACGTCCTTGTAGCGCGATGCATAGGCCTTTCGCGTCACGTTCTTGCGCACGGCCTTGGCGATATCCTTGGAGGTGGGCCAGATGTCCTTGAGGTAGACGGGCTTGCCCTTCCTGTCATGGCCGATCGGATCCTTCGTCAGGTCCACGTTCAGCGAACCGGCCAGCGCGTAGGCCACCACCAGCGGCGGCGAGGCCAGATAGTTCGCCCGCACGTCGGGGTTCACGCGGCCCTCAAAGTTGCGGTTACCCGAAAGCACCGCGGCAGCCACGAGGTCGTTCTTCCTGACCGAGTCCGAGATGTTCTCGGGCAGCGGGCCGGAATTGCCGATGCAGGTGGTGCAGCCGTAGCCCACCAGGTTGAAGCCAATCTTGTCGAGGTCCTTCTGCAGGCCTGAGCTGTCGAGATATTCGGTAACGACCTGCGAGCCGGGTGCGAGAGACGTCTTCACCCAGGGCTTCACCGTGATCCCCGCCTTCACCGCGTTGCGGGCGAGAAGCCCCGCACCGATCATCACGGAGGGGTTGGAGGTGTTGGTGCAGGAGGTAATGGCGGCGATCACCACGTCACCGTGGCCCAGGTCGAAGTTGGCGTTCTCGACCCTGAAGCGCTGGGAGAGCTCACTGGCCTTCTTGAACTCGTCTGCCATCACCTTGGCAAAGCCCGCGCTGACATTGCCCAGTTCAACCCGGTCCTGCGGGCGCTTGGGGCCCGCCACGGAAGGAACGACGGAGGCAAGGTCGAGTCCGAGCGTGTCGGTAAACACCGGCTCCTCGGCCTTCGGCGTCCAGAACATGTCCTGCGCCTTGGCATATTTCTCGACGAGAGCAACTTGAGTCGAGGCGCGGGCCGTGCCCTTGAGATAACCGATCGTCTCGGCATTGATCGGGAAGAAGCCACAGGTCGCGCCATATTCCGGCGCCATGTTGGCGATCGTCGCCATGTCCTCGAGCGACAGGTGCGCCAGGCCCGGGCCATAGAACTCCACGAACTTGCCGACCACGCCCTTCTTGCGCAGCATCTGGGTGACGGTGAGCACGAGGTCGGTAGCGGTCGTTCCCTCCGGCAGCTTGCCGTCGAGGCGGAAGCCAATTACTTCGGGGATCAGCATGGAAATGGGCTGGCCCAGCATCGCGGCCTCGGCCTCGATGCCGCCAACGCCCCAGCCGAGAACGGCGAGGCCATTCACCATTGTGGTGTGCGAGTCGGTGCCGACGAGGGTATCGGGGTAGGCATAGGTGACAGCCTTGCCCTTCACCTTCTCGGTCTTGGTCCACACGGTCTTCGCCAGGTACTCAAGGTTCACCTGGTGGCAGATGCCGGTGTCGGGCGGCACCACGCGGAAATTGTCAAACGCCCCCTGCCCCCACTTGAGGAAGGTGTAGCGCTCGCCGTTGCGGTCATATTCGAGGTTGACGTTGTTCTTGAACGCCTTCGAGTTGGCGAAGAAGTCGACCATCACCGAATGGTCGATGACGAGGTCGACGGGCGCCAGCGGGTTGATCTTCTTGGGGTCCTTGCCCAGCGCCTTCATGGCGTCGCGCATGGCGGCAAGGTCGACGACGGCCGGAACGCCGGTGAAGTCCTGCATCAGCACGCGGGCCGGGCGGAAGGCGATTTCCTTCTCGTCCTTGCCCCGGTTCTTCACCCACTTGGCGATCGCCTCGATGTCGGCCTTGGTCACCGAGCGGCCATCCTCGAAGCGCAGCAGGTTCTCGAGCAGAACTTTAAGCGAATACGGCAGGCGCGAGATGCCCTTGAGGCCGTTCTTCTCGGCCGCTTTGAGGCTGAAATAGGTATAGGTCTTGGCACCGACCTTGAGGGTCTTGCGGCACTTGAAGCTGTCGAGCGACATCGGGGGCCTCTTGCTGAAAAGGGTGGATAGCGCCGTTCTAATCGCTTTGTCGTTGCGGCACCAGTTGAACCAAGGGCGGAAGCCATCAGTTTGTCCGATGGCTTACCCCATTATTGCGTCATCCCGGCGAAGGCCGGGATCCAGCTTTCTTGCCACGCGGAGGCCGCCCGAAGCTGGACCCTGGCCTGCGCCGGGGGTGACACCATCCTTGGGGGACTAAACCCGCCGCTCCACCATCATCTTCTTGATTTCCGCAATCGCCCTGGCCGGGTTCAGACCCTTGGGGCAGGTCTTGGCGCAGTTCATGATGGTATGGCAGCGGTAGAGGCGGAACGGGTCTTCCAGATTGTCCAGCCGCTCGCCCGTGCCCTCGTCGCGCGAATCGATGAGCCAGCGATAGGCCTGCAGGAGTGCTGCCGGCCCCAGGTAGCGGTCACCGTTCCACCAGTAGGACGGGCAGGAGGTCGAACAGCAGGCGCACAGGATGCACTCATAGAGGCCGTCCAGTTTCTTGCGGTCGTCGGGATATTGCCGCCATTCGGCCTGGGGCTCCGGCGTCACCGTCTTGAGCCATGGTTCGATGGCGCGGTGCTGGGCATAGAAGCGGGTGAGGTCGGGCACCAGGTCCTTCACCACCGGCATATGCGGCAGCGGATAGATCTTCACGTCGCCCTTCACCTCGTCACAGGACTTGAGGCAGGCCAGCGTGTTGGTGCCGTCGATGTTCATGGCGCAGGAACCGCAGATGCCCTCGCGGCACGAGCGCCTGAAGGTCAGCGTCGGGTCCTGCTCGTTCTTGATCTTGATGAGTGCGTCCAGCACCATCGGCCCACACTTGTCCATGTCGAGCGTATAGGTGTCGATGTGCGGGTTCTGCCCGTCGTCGGGGTTCCAGCGATAGATCCTGAAGTCCTTCAGCCGCTTGCCTTGCGGCTTCGGCCAGGTCTTGCCCTGTTGGACTTTCGAGTTCTTGGGAAGTGTGAATTCGACCATGTCTGGGTCCACCTAGTAAACGCGCGCCTTGGGCTTGATGTAGTCGATGTCGCTCGACATCGTGTATTCGTGCACCGGGCGGTAGCCCAGTTTCACTGACTTCCTGTCGCGGTCAGTCCACACCAGCGTGTGTTTCATCCAGTTGGCATCGTCGCGGTTGGGGAAGTCTTCACGCGCATGTGCGCCGCGGCTTTCCTTGCGCGCCTCGGCGCTTACCACGGTGGCCGCCGCCTGCAGGATGAGGTTCTCGAATTCCAGCGTCTCGATCAGATCACTGTTCCAGACGAGTGAATGGTCGGTCACCTTGATGTCGTCGATGTCCTTCCACACGTCATTGAGGCGCTTCACGCCCTGCTCCAGCGTCTCGCCGGTGCGGAACACGGCAGCGTCCTCCTGCATGGTCTTCTGCATGCGGGCACGCAGTTCCGCCGTCGGCGTCTTGCCATTGGCGAAGCGATAGTGGTCGAGGCGCGAGACGGCCATTTCGCCCGCATCGGCGGGAAGATCCGCATGCGGAGAATTGGGCTTGACGAGTTCGGCACAGCGCAGTGCGGCCGCGCGGCCGAACACCACGAGGTCGATCAGCGAGTTGGAGCCAAGACGGTTCGCACCGTGGACCGACACGCAGGCGGCCTCGCCCACAGCCATGAGGCCGGGCACCGTCTTCTCGGGGTTCGCGGCGTCACCGGCCAGAACCTCGCCATGATAGTTCGTGGGGATGCCGCCCATGTTGTAGTGCACCGTCGGCAGGATCGGGATCGGCTCGCGCGTGACGTCGACGCCCGCGAAGATCTTGGCCGATTCGGAAATGCCCGGCAGTCGCTCATGCAGCACCTTGGGGTCGAGGTGCTCGAGGTGCAGGTGAATGTGGTCCTTGTTCTCGCCCACGCCACGGCCCTCGCGGATCTCGATGGTCATCGAGCGCGAGACCACGTCGCGGGAGGCCAGGTCCTTGGCTGATGGCGCATAGCGCTCCATGAAGCGCTCACCCTGGCTGTTGGTCAGGTAGCCGCCCTCGCCGCGCGCCCCCTCGGTGATGAGGCAGCCAGCGCCATAGATGCCGGTCGGGTGGAATTGCACGAACTCCATGTCCTGGCAGGGAAGGCCCGCCCGCAGCACCATCGCATTGCCATCACCCGTGCAGGTGTGGGCGGAGGTCGCGGAGAAGTAGGCGCGGCCATAGCCGCCAGTCGCCAGGATCGTCTCATGCGCGCGGAAGCGGTGGATGGATCCGTCTTCCATGTTCATGGCGACGACGCCGCGGCAGGCGCCATTCTCCATGATGAGATCCAGCGCAAAATACTCGATGAAGAACTCCGCCGAATGCCGCAGCGACTGGCCATAGAGCGTGTGCAGCATGGCATGGCCGGTGCGGTCGGCGGCGGCACAGGTGCGCTGCACCGGCGGACCGTCGCCGAAGTTCATCATGTGGCCGCCGAAGGGCCGCTGGTAGATCTTGCCTTCCTCGGTGCGCGAGAAGGGCATGCCAAAATGCTCGAGTTCATAAACAGCGGTCGGCGCATTGCGGCAGAGATATTCGATGGCATCCTGGTCGCCCAGCCAGTCAGCACCCTTCACCGTGTCATACATGTGCCAGCGCCAGTCATCGGCACCCATGTTGGCAAGCGATGCGGCAATGCCGCCCTGCGCGGCCACGGTGTGCGAGCGCGTGGGGAATACCTTGGAGATACAGGCCGTGCGCAGCCCCGCCTGCGAGGCGCCCAGCGTGGCGCGAAGGCCAGCACCGCCCGCACCCACCACGACAACGTCAAAGGTGTGGTCCGTCACCGGATAGGTGTGGTCCCCGAAGGTGAAGCTCTTTGGGGCCTTCTTCTTGGTTTCGACAGCAGCCATCAGAGTCCGATGCTCATCTTGAGAATTGCGTAGAGTGCCGCCACCGCCATCACCACCGCGAAGAATGTGTTGAGCAGCAGCAGTGCATATTTGGTCTGATAAGTATGAACGTAATCCTCGATCACCACCTGGAGCCCCAGCCGCATGTGCCAGGCGAGGTTGGCGATGGTGAGGCCCATCAGGATCGCCACGATCGGGTTGTGCATGCTCTCCGTGATCTCCGCGCGCGATGCACCGCGATGGACGAGCAGATAGATGACGAGGAAGATCACGAGCGGAATGCCGGCAATCGCCGTCACGCGCTGGTGCCACCAGTGTTCGGTGCCGGCCTTGGCGGAGCCGAGGCCCAGCACCTGGCCAAGCGGGGTCTTCTTCAGCATCACGACACTCCCAGGGCGATGGCCCAGACGACGGCGGTGAGGATGATGGAGCCGGCCAGCGTCAGCCTGGCGCCCATCTCGACGTGCCTGAGGTCGAAGCCGCGGCCCGTGTCCCAGACAAGGTGGCGAATGCCGCCCAGCGTGTGGTGGATCAGCGCCCAGGTGAAGCCGAACAGCACCAGCTTGCCAGGCCAGCTTCCGAAGACGGACTGCACCATGTCGAAATACGGCTCCGAGATGGCGGCGGCGGTGAGCCACCAGACCAGCAGCAGGGTGCCCGCATAGAGCGCCACGCCGGTGATGCGGTGGACGATGGACAAGGTCATCGTCAGCGACTTCTCATAGACCTGCAGGTGCGGCGAAAGAGGGCGCCCTGCGTTCCTGGTATCTGCCATGTTGCCTTTTCCCATTCCCGGGGCGAATTTGTACCTTGTGCACTGCAGTATCGCAAATACGCTGAAAGGCATAGTCCGGGTTGCCCGTGGGACCGGTTGACGCAGATCATGGCTGGCCTGCGTGGGGCTGCCCAGCTAGGTATTTCCATCCTGATCCTTTTCCCCTCCGGGGGAGAGGAACGCCGATCACCCGAGGATACCCATGACTGACATCGTCTGCCCCGCCTGCGCCACCGTGAACCGTGTTCCGCCGGAAAAACCGGCACAGGACGCTTGCTGCGGCAAATGCCACCAGCCGCTGTTCTCCGGCAGCCCGGTGGAACTCACCGCCGCCAATTTCGAGAAGACCATCACCCGGAACGGCATCCCCGTGCTGGTGGACTTCTGGGCAGAGTGGTGCGGCCCCTGCAAGATGATGGCGCCAGAGTTCAAAAAGGCCGCCCAGGCGATGGAACCCGCCATCCGATTCGCCAAGCTCGACACCGAGGCGGTGCAAAGTCAGGCCGCCGCCCACGGCATCCGCTCCATCCCCACCATGATCCTGTTCAGGGACGGCAAGGAGGTCGCCCGCCAGTCCGGCGCCATGCAGGCCGGCCAGATCGTGCAATGGGTCAGGGACGCAGCGCGGGGGTGATGAAGGTGTCCCCTCCCTCAAGGCGGGAGAAGACAAGCCCTTACTGCACGATCACCTTCGTCCCCACCGGCGTCACATCGAACAGCTCCACCACTTCCTGGTTCAGCATGCGGATGCAGCCCGAGGAGGCCGCCGTGCCGATGGAGGACGGTGCATTGGTGCCGTGAATGCGGAAGCCCGTGTCGCCCTGCTTGTTGAACAGGTACATGGCCCTCGGGCCCAGCGGATTCTCCGGGATGCCGCCCGGCATGCCATTCGCCCACTTTGCATATTTCGGCGTGCGGGCGATCATCTCAGGGGGCGGCGTCCACTTGGGGTTCTCGCGTTTCATGCCGATGCGGGCGGTGCCGGACCAGGAGAAGCCCTCCTTGCCCACCGCAACCAGATAACGCATCGCCTTGCCGGCCGGCATCACCTGGTAGAGCGCACGCTCCTTGGTGCTGATGATGATGGTGCCCGGCTTCTCAGGCGACGCAAACGCCACAACCTCGCGGCCCTTGTACTTGATCCGGTTCCGGGCCGTGGCCTGCCTGTTCTTGCCCCCCGGCTTCCTCGCCGCCGGCTTCTTCTTCGCCGGCCGCTTCGGCTGGGCGAGGTCATCGTCAGTGGCCACGGCCAGCGCCGGACCGGCAATCACCGGCAGCCCCAGCACCGCCAGCCCCAGCATCGACAGCAATGCACGTCTCTTCACGTCACGTCCCCTGCACGAATTTTCGATGGCCTTCTAGGCGCAGCCCGCCCGCCGCTGCAATATAAACCTCGGCGAGCCTCAAGGACTGCCATCTTCAGCGAATTCTGCAAACTGAGGGCGGTTGAAGGCAGGCACAGGGCTGCGGCCTTGCGCTCATTTGCACGGACCTGTAGCGGCATTGGCTCGACTTGGCAGCACACGCATGATAAGTTTTATTACAGTATTTTATATTTTATAAATTCGTCGCATGTGCGTGGGTCGAGGAGGCTTGTATTGGAAAGATCCTCTCTGCCAGTCCGGGAAATCGCCAGGCAGATCTACGCTTCGGAAACGTCCAATTCCGACTTGGGTGCTCTCCACAGCTTCCGTACCATCGAGAAGCTTGCGCAGCATCTGTCGGTTCCGATGGGGCCGGACAGCTTTCAATCGCTTCTGGGGTCAAGTCCGAAAGTTGCTGTAAATTCCACTTGGCTCGGTTGATGACGGCATGATTACAACGACATTGCCACGACGTTGCTGACAGCGTCACTCTCGCTTCGCTTCATAAGCCATTCCTTGAACTCATCCATGTTGATGTAGAGGC
>CANJMQ010000060.1 GCA_947475225.1 Bradyrhizobiaceae bacterium | reverse complement strand
GCACCCCGTGCCCGAGCAATCCGCTCGGCATGAAGGGCTGCGGCGAGGCTGGCGCCATTGCCTCTCCTGCCGCTGTGATGAACGCGGTGACGGATGCACTGGGGGTGGTTGACGTGGCCATGCCGGCAACGCCGCTTGTCGTGTGGAACCAGTTGCAGCACCTCAAGAAGGCTGCGGAATAAGGCGGGAGGACCAGACACATGGAAAACTTCAATTACCATCGCCCCGCATCGGTTGAAGACGCGGTCAAAGCGGCCAAGGCTCACCCCGAGGCCAAGTACATGTCCGGCGGCATGACCCTGATCCCTGCCATGAAGCAGGGCCTGGCGTCTCCTTCCGACATCATCGACCTCGGCTCGCTCAAGAATGCCGGTGTTTCGCTCGGTTCGTCGCTGGTCATCAAGGCCGGCACGACCCACGCGGAAGTGGCCGGCAGCGCCGACGTCAAGAAGGCAATTCCGGCGCTGGCCGGGCTTGCCGCCAACATCGGTGACGCGCACGTGCGCCACAAGGGCACGATCGGCGGCTCGATCGCCAATAACGACCCGGCGGCGGACTATCCCGCCGCCTGCCTGGGCCTCGGCGCCGTCATCCATACCAATGCCCGCAAGATCGCGGCGGATGACTTCTTCACCGGCATGTTCTCGACCGCGCTCGGCGATGGCGAGGTGGTGACGGCCGTGGAGTTCCCGCTGCCGAAGAAGGCGGGTTACGCCAAGTTCCCGAACCCGGCCTCGCGCTACGCCATGATCGGCGTGTTCGTGGCCGATACGGCGGGTGGCGCTCGCGCTGCGGTGACGGGTGCCGGCTCGGGCGTGTTCCGCGCCAAGGAGGTTGAGGCCGCGCTGGGTAAGGGCTTCGCCTCTGCCTCGCTCGACGGCGTCAAGGTTCCGGCCAAGGACATCTCCAGCGACCTCCACGCCTCAGCTGAATACCGTGCGCATTTGATCACGGTCATGGCGAAGCGGGCCGTGGACGCTGCGAAGTAAGGCTGTTACTTGCGATTTGGGGGCCCGCGAGTGCAATCGCGGGCCCTGTTTGTTTAGGGGCTCTCCCTGCTCGGCCTCACCCCGGCGCAGGCCGGGATGACGGCAGTGAGGGTGGTGGTCTGACAGGAGCCGGATTGATGACACATAAACTGCCGACCAGCATCGACGAGACCGTGACGCTGCTGCGTTCCACGGGATATATCGCGGGGCGCGACCTTGCGACGGTGGTGTTCCTGTCGTTGAAGATGGGGCGTCCCCTTTTTCTCGAGGGCGAGGCGGGCGTGGGCAAGACCGAAATTGCCAAGGTGCTGGCGGAGACGCTCGGAAGGAAGCTCATTCGCCTCCAGTGCTATGAGGGGCTCGACATCAACTCTGCCGTCTATGAGTGGAACTATTCGGCGCAGATGATCGAGATCCGGTTGGCCGAAGCGGCGGGAGAGCTTGACCGTGAGCGGATGGGCAATGACATCTTCGCCGAGAAGTTCCTGATCAAGCGGGCGCTGCTGCAGGCGCTGGAGGCGCCCAAGGGCCAGGCGCCCGTGCTCCTGATCGACGAGTTGGACCGCACGGACGAGGCGTTCGAGGCCTTCCTGCTGGAGGTGCTGTCGGACTATCAAGTGACGATCCCGGAGCTTGGTACCATCAAGGCGGAAGAGCCGCCCATTGTCATCATCACGTCGAACCGCACCCGCGAGGTGCACGACGCCTTGAAGCGGCGGTGCCTCTATCATTGGGTGGGCTACCCCGATGCAAGGCGCGAGCTGGAGATCCTCAAGGCGCGCCGCCCCAAGGCGTCGGACGCGCTGGCCAAGGAAGTGGTGCTGTTCGTGCAGGCGCTGCGCGGGGGCGACCTTTACAAGGCGCCGGGCGTGGCCGAGACGCTGGACTGGGTGACGGCGCTCCATGAGCTGGACGCCATGTCGCTTGATCCCCAGATGGTGAACGACACCTTGGGCGTGCTCTTGAAGTATCAGGACGACATCAGCCGCATGCAGGGCACCGAGGCCAAGCGCATCCTCGACCAGATCAAGGATGAAATCCGGACCATGTCGCACACATAAGGGCCATGCAGAACCCTTTTGCCAGCCCCGCCAATGAAAACCAGCGCCCGCTGTCCGGCCGGCTGGCGGAAAACATCATGCATTTCGCCCGCGTGCTGCGCGAGGCGGGAATACCCGTGGGGCCGGGCACGGTGCTCGATGCGCTCGATGCTGCAATGTCGGGCTCGCTCAAGACGCGCGACGATTTCTATTGGACGCTGCACGCCGTCTTCGTGAAGCGGCGCGACCAGCGTGAAGTTTTTGACCAGGCGTTCCACGTGTTCTGGAAGAAGCCGAAGATGCTTGAACAGCTGATGCAGCTGTTCTTCCACCAGGTTTCGCGTAACGCGCCCGAGCAGGCCAAGAAGGCGGGGTTCCGACGCCTCGCCGAGGCGATGTTCGACAAGAATGAGGCCCAGAACCAGCGCCAGAAGAAAGAGGACCTCGAAATCGACGCCACTTATACGGCGTCTGCCGACGAGGTGCTGCGCAAGAAGGACTTCGAGCAGATGACGGTGGCTGAGCAGGCGCAGGCCCGCCAGGCCATCGCACGGCTGCGCATGCACCGGACCGAGATCATGACAAGACGCTGGCAACGCTCGGGCAGGGGCCCTGCCATCGACATGCGCCGTACGCTCAAGGGCTCGATGCGGGCGGGCGGCCACTTCATAGACCTCGAACGGCGCGAGAAGCAATGGCATGAGCCGCCACTGGTGGTGCTGTGTGATATCTCGGGTTCGTGCTCCAACTACTCGCGCATGTTCCTGCATTTTCTTCATGCGCTCAGCAATGACCGCGACCGGGTGCATGTCTTCTTGTTCGGAACGCGCCTCACCAACGTCACGCGCGAGTTGAAGCGGCGCGACATCGACGAGGCGATGGCGAAGGTTTCGAGCGCGGTGAAGGACTGGTCCGGCGGCACGCGCATCGGCACGACGCTGAAGGAGTTCAACTATCACTGGGCGCGCCGCGTGCTGACACAGGGCGCGCAGGTGATGATCATGACGGACGGCCTCGACCGCGAGGATGTGCATGTGCTGAGCCACGAGATGCAGCGCCTGAGGCGCCAGTCCAAGCACATTGTCTGGTTGAACCCGCTGCTGCGCTTCGATGGCTTTCAGGCGCTGGCGAGCGGTGTCAGGGCGATCATGCCTTATGTCGACGAGTTTCGCCCGGTGCATTCGCTGGACAGCCTGCGGGACCTGGCGTCCGCCCTTGCCGGGGCTCCGGGGCCGGAGCATGATCCGCGGAAGTGGTTGAGAGCGTCCGCAACCCCTCAGGTCGTTACCCCGGCAAAAGCCGGAATGACGGATTAAACATCGCGACAAGGAGCCCACCGTGGCCGCATCCGATCACACAATCCTCGAACAGGCCTCTGAGTGGCTGAAGCAGGGCCGCAAGGTGGCGCTGGCCACTGTCGTTGAAACATGGGGTTCGGCGCCGCAGCCTATCGGCAGCCAACTGGTCATCGACGGTGAGGGGAATTTCACCGGTTCCGTCTCCGGCGGCTGCGTCGAGGGTGCGGTGGTAACGGAGGCCGTTGACATCATCGCGAGCGGCAAGCCCAAGCTGTTGCAGTTCGGCGTGGCGGACGAGACTGCATGGAGGGTTGGGCTCGCCTGCGGCGGCAGGATTGGCGTTTACGTGGAGCCGATCAATTGAAGCGCGAGATCCTCGATCAGCTGCTTGCCGCGCGGGCAAACCGGCAGGCGGTGGCACTCATCACCAATCTTGAAAAGGGTGACCAGCGCATCGTGCCGCGCGCAATGGCCTCTGAAGATGCTCTTGCCGGCAAGCTGGACGAAGCCTTTCGCTTCGACCAGTCGGGAAGCCATGATGGACAATTCATCAACATCCATAATCCGCCACTCAGGCTCGTCATCATCGGTGCCGTGCATATCGCGCAGAGCGTGATCCCGATCGCGCAGCAGCTCGGCTATGACGTGACCGTGATCGATCCGCGCGGGGCCTTTGCAACCGGTGCACGCTTCCCCGGTATCGCGCTTCATGCGGAGTGGCCGGATGAGATCATCCCGCGGATCGGCCTCGACCCGCGCACCGCGCTCATCGCGCTCACCCATGATCCGAAGATCGATGACCCTGCGCTCGACGCGGCGCTGAAGTCTGAGGTGTTCTACATCGGCGCGCTCGGCTCCAAGAAGACGCAAGCCTCGCGCGCGCAGCGGCTGAAGGATGCGGGGTTCACCGAGCAGCAGGTGGCGCGCATCCACGGGCCGATCGGGCTCAACATCGGAGCCAAGGGTGCGCCTGAGATTGCTGTTTCGATCATGGGTGAGGTGACGCGCTGCCTCAGGCTAGGTGCATAGACCATGATCTTCGGGGAACTGCCGCTTGCAGAAGCCGAGGGTGCCATTCTCGCGCATTCGGTGAAGCATGAAGCCGGCATGTTCAAGAAGGGCCGCACCCTGACGGCGGACGACATCGGGCTTCTCAAGTCATCAGGCGTGGTGGGGGTGTTTGCTGCGAAACTGGGTGCTGACGACGTTCCGGAGGATGAGGCCGCTGCCGCCGTGGCCCGGATCGTGGGTGCGGGTGGGACCCGCGTTCAGGCACCGTTTACCGGGCGTGCCAATCTCCATGCCGCGGTCCACGGCCTGGCCATCGTCGACGTTGCCCGGGTGCGGGCGTTGAATCGCCTCCACGAGAGCCTGACGCTGGCGACCGTGCAGCCCTTCGCGATCGTCGAGGAGCGCGAGATGGTGGCAACTGTCAAGGTCATCCCCTTCGCCGTGCCGCGCGCTGTTCTGGCAAATGCGCTGGCCATCATCGGGGACGAACCTCTGCTGCGGGTCGCGGCGTTCCGCGACAAGCGGGCGGGGCTGGTGGTCACCCGACTGCCGCAGACCAAGCCCTCGATCATCGCAAAGTCGGAGGAGGCGATGCGGGAGCGCATCTCGGCCCTGGGCGGTACGCTCGCCGCGGTGCGGGTGGTAGAACATGACATCGCGCAGGTGACTGCCGCCATTGCGGAGATGAGCTCTCTGGCCTGTGACCCCATCCTCGTGTTCGGCGCTTCGGCCATCACCGACCGGGGAGACGTTATCCCGATGGCGGTCACCAAGGCCGGTGGCGAAGTGCTCCACCTCGGAATGCCTGTCGATCCCGGCAACCTGATGATGTTCGGCGCACTGGGCGACGTGCCGGTGATCGGTGTTCCGTCCTGCGCGCGTTCGCCCAAGGTCAATGGCTTCGACTGGGTGCTGGCCCGGGTCATGGCAGACGTGAAGGTGACCCCAGCGGACATCATGGACATGGGGGCGGGCGGTCTGCTTGCCGAGATTCCCACACGGCCGAGTTCTCGGGAAGGCAAGCCCAAGCCGCAGCGCGCGCCTCATGTTGCGGCCATCGTGCTGGCCGCCGGGCAGTCCTCGCGCATGGGCACGAACAAGCTCCTGGCCGACGTCAAGGGCCAGCCGATGATCCGCCGTAGCGTTGCCGCTATGCGGCAGGCGGTGGACCGCACGGTGGTGGTGACGGGGCGCGATGCGGCGGGGATTGCAACAGCGCTTGATGGCCTGCCCGTCGTGCTCGTTCACAACGCGCGGTTCGCGGAGGGTCTCTCGACGTCGCTGCGGGCTGGGATAGAGGTCTTGCCGCCGGATACCGACGTTGCGGTCATTGCCCTGGGCGACATGCCACTGGTCGGTCCAGAGGTGGTGCGGCGGCTGATCGCCGCCTACAGCCCGGCGGAGCATCGTTCGGTTTGCGTTCCGGTGTTCAGGGGTGAACGTGGCAACCCGGTATTGTGGGGGCGCCAGCACTTTGAAACACTGAAGGGCATGACGGGCGACAGGGGCGCGCGCGTGCTGTTTGAGGTTCTGTCCGACGAGATCGTCGAGGTGGCAATGCCGGACGAAGCGGTTCTGCTGGATGCCGACACGCCGGAGGCGCTGGAGGCTATTCGCGCCAAGTAATCGATCTGGCGGATAAGGGTTGACCCAGCGCGGGAACGCCTCAAATCAGGCCATTCGACCGGAAGCTGAAATGCCCCTTGCGGCCCACGATGACGTGGTCGTGAACGACCAGTCCGAGCCGCTGGCCCGCATCCACGATCCTTTTTGTCATATCGATGTCGGCCGATGACGGGGAGGGATCGCCCGAGGGATGGTTGTGGACGAGCACAATGGCCGAGGCCGCCAACTCCAGCGCGCGCTTGATGACCTCGCGCGTGTAGACGGGGGTATGGTCCACCGTCCCTTGCTGCTGAACTTCATCCGCCATCAACTGGTTCTTCTTGTCGAGGAAGAGGATGCGGAACTGCTCGCTGTTGCTGAAGGCCATGGCGGCGCGAATATAGTCGAGGACGGCGTTCCAGCTACTGAGAACCGGGCGGTTCAGGACCTCGCCGCGCAATAGCCGCACGGCGGCCGCGTGGACGACCTTGATCTCGGTGGCGACGGCCTCTCCAACGCCGCGCACCTCCATCAGACGATCGGGCTCAGCACTAAGCACCTCGGCGAAGGTGCCGAAGCGAGCGAGCAGTTGCTTGGCGATGGGCTTGGTGTCTCCGCGCTTGATGGCGCGGAACAGCAGCATCTCAAGGAGTTCATAGTCGGGTAGGGCATCCGGACCGGATTCGCGGAATCTTTCCTTCAGCCGTTCGCGATGGCCCAGAAAGTGAGGCAGCGGCTTGTTGCCTGAATCCTCGAACCCGGTCATCTGGTTACGCCTTGAAGGAAGGGTGAACGACGCGATTGGGTGACGGTATTGTCTTCCTGAAAGCGCTTTGGGTAGCCGAATCCGTGTGCCCAAGTTGAGCGGACCGGGAGCAGTCACGCGTGACAGCATTCCAATCATCTGAACTGCACTGGACTGGGCCATTGATGCGGATTAAGTGCGAGGGCAAGGCGTGAGCGGGTGCGTGGGTCATCAACGATCGTTCCGGTCTCCATGCCCACAGGGTATGGTCATGTTTCGCCCGATTGGTTTACAGGATCGGCACGCCTGCTCAACTTTAAATTTATATTTGCGGGCATGTGATTCCCTCGAAGGGGTCATCGCGGGAGAGACGCAATAAGGTTCGTGCGTTGCTGGTGTGAAGTGGGGCTGCAGCGCTGACGATGAATTGAGCGGGTCACTTTAGGGCAGGGGGCTGGATGGTGAGAACGATTTAGGCTCAGTGACCCTGCTGCAGGTCAACCCTCATGCTTGCCCAATTCCTGCAACTGAACCCGCCTTGCGCCCTTGAAACTCACTACCGCAAATCTTTCCGCGCCGTGGTGTCTGCGGCTTGATCAGCTATATTTGAAGCTCGCGAACATTCCAGCATGCGCGTGATAGAGCAGATGGCAATGAAATGCCCAGTGTCCCGGATTGTTGCAATCGAAGGCAACGACGACCTGTTTGCCCGGCGGAACCAGCACGGTGTCACGCCTTGCACCATCCAAGCGTTTACCTCCGATTTCGACGACCTGATATGTATGCCCGTGCAGGTGCATCGGCTGAGACATGCCGGTACGGTTCGTCATGGCCAGCTCGACCCGTTCGCCTGACTTGAGCTCGATGGGCGGGGTTTTCTCATTCCAGACGATGTTGTTGATCGACCACACGTAGTCTGCCATGTCGCCGGTCAAGTCGATCGGTACCACTTGGACGGCCTTTCGTGCCGCCAGTGGTGTAGTGGCCTTCCTCTGCGCCTCGAGCATCAGATCAAGTGCTGGAGAGGCATCGTCGGCAGTTTCGGAAAGGCGGGCAATCTGTGCGCCGGGCGGTGCGAGGATGATGCCCGTCCTCCGGCGTTCGCCTTCCAACAGGAAAAACACAGGGATCGGTTGCTAACTCTGCGGTGCCTGAACAAGAGGATCGAGTCGTTGCGCGACGGCAATCGGAAACCGTTTGCCGCTGATAGGCGCCATGTCCTGGCCGTCGCCAGCGACGAGTGTGGCTTCAGTATCACCAAGATCGATATGGAAATTTGTCATCACGGCGCTGTTGATGATGCGCAGCAGAACCCGCCCACCCTTCTTGATCTGTACGACCTGCGGATCCATCAACGTACGTTCATTGGCCAGAAAGGCGTCGTATTTCACGTCGTTCAGGTCGGGCTGGATCGGCGGCCCTGAAATGCCCGGCACGCCGTCCTGATCGGAAGGCGGCGTGAGGCCATGCCAATGGATGAGGCAGTAAAGGCAGCAGAGCTTGCGAGAAATGCGCGGCGCGAAAGCATGGTGAATCCTGTGGCGGCAAAAGGACGGAAAGAGAAAGTCACCACGAGATCGTCGGATTGCAGAATGAATAACCGTTGAGTGATTGGCCGCGCGCAAACCTCAATCGAACGTTTGGAATTTCGGATTCCGATACCGGACCGCTTTTCTCGCGTCCGCGAGCCTCGGGTTCAAATCATGCCTTGTAGGGTGGGTGATCGAATCCCTTTGGCGACAGCGTGAAAATCTCGACGCCGGTCTCGGTGACAGCCACCGTGTGCTCGAACTGCGCCGAGAGGGAGCGGTCACGTGTGACTGCCGTCCAGCCGTCGCCGAGAATTTTCACGTGCGGTCGGCCGAGGTTGATCATGGGCTCGATGGTGAAGAACATGCCGGCCTGAAGCTCCACCCCGTCTCCCATGCGTCCATAGTGCAGCACGTTGGGGTGATCGTGGAAGGTGCGTCCGAGCCCATGGCCGCAAAAATCACGCACCACCGAGCAGCGCTCGGCCTCGGCATAGCTCTGGATGGCATAGCCGATGTCGCCGAGATGGGCGCCCGGTTTTACCATCGCGATGCCGCGCATCAGGCACTCATAGGTGACCTCGACCAAGCGCTCCGCCTTGCGGTTCACGTCGCCAACCATGTACATGCGCGAGGAGTCGCCGTGCCAGCCGTCGACGATGAGTGTCACGTCGATGTTGACAATGTCGCCGTCGCGCAGCGGCTTGTCATTCGGGATACCGTGACAGACCACGTGGTTGATCGAGGTGCAGATCGACTTCGGGTAGCCGCGGTAATTGTAGGGGGCTGGAATCGCATTGTGGGCCTTGGCGAAGTCGACGATCACCTGGTCCAGCTGATCGGTGGTGACACCCGGCTTGACCATGGGCACCAGCAGGTCCAGTGCCTCGGCAGTCAGCCGCCCGGCCTTGCGCATGGCTTCGAAGTCCGAGGGTCCGTGCAGCTTGATGCGGGTGGAGCGGGAAGAGGCATGGTCTTCGGCGTGGGTCATTCGCGAGGTATCCGGCCCGATCGGGCATAAGCGTGTCAGTTCAGCGATTTTACAGGAGCAGGGAGCCGCCTCAACTGCTGCTTTTCGCCACTTCAGGTGCAGATAATGGGCTTGGCGTCCATGCGCAAGGGCGAAGGCCGGAACCGTTGACAGCGCCCGGCCGGGCTGGCACAGCCCAAACAGGAACAAGGGCTTGCCATGACAACCGCTCAACCCACTGCCGCCGTCCTGCTGATTGGTGACGAAATTCTCTCGGGCCGAACCAAGGACAAGAACCTCGGCTTCATCGCCGACTATATGACCGCCCTGGGCATCGACCTGCGCGAGGCGCGCCTGGTGCCCGACGTGGAGGAGGAGATCGTCGCCGGCCTGAACGCGCTCCGCCACCGCTATACCTACGTGTTCACGACCGGCGGGATTGGCCCCACCCATGACGACATCACGGCTGATGCGGTGGCCAAGGCCTTTGGCGTCGAGATCGACCATGACCCGCGTGCCGTCGAGATCCTGCTCGCCTATTTCAAGGAAGCGGGACGTGAACCCAATGAGGCCCGGATGCGCATGGCGCGCATTCCCAAGGGGGCGAGCCTGATCGATAATCCGGTCTCCCGGGCACCGGGCTTTCAGATGGGCAATGTTTTTGTGATGGCGGGCGTGCCGAAGATCATGAATGCCATGATGGAAGACGTGGCGACGCGCCTCACCCGTGGGGTGCCGATGGTCTCGCGCAGCGTCGAGTTCCGCGGCGGCGAGGGGGACGCGGCACAGCCGCTTGGCCAGATACAGCGTATCTTTCCTTCCGTGGTGATCGGCTCCTATCCCTTCCAGGCGCCGGATGGCTTCGCCACAAATCTCGTGTTGCGCTCGCGCGATGCGGCAGCCCTCGACGCGGCCTATCAGGCGGTGTGCCGCATGGCGCAGGCGCTGACGGAGGAGGGCAAGGCGCGCGGCTGGTCGTGAGGCGTTGCGCCGGGGCTGCGGGCCGGGCATAAATTCAGAACAGAGCGAGGGCAGGAACCATGGACGAGAAGTGGCAGAAGAGTTTTCCTGTATCGTGGGACCAGTTCCACCGTGATGCGCGGGCGCTTGCCTGGCGGCTCTCGGCGGCGGGGCCCTTCTCGGCTGTCGTCGCGGTGACGCGGGGCGGGCTTGTGCCTGCGGCAGTGGTGGCCCGCGAGCTCGGTATCCGGGTGGTCGAGACGGTTTGCGTCGCCTCATATGAGTATGACAAGCAGGGCGAGATCCAGGTTCTGAAGCCGATCGCCGCCAGTATCGCGGGTAAGGACGGCGGCAAGGGTGTGCTGATCGTTGACGACCTCGTGGACACCGGCGCCACGGCGCGCGTGGTGCGCGAGATGTTGCCCAAGGCGCATTTCGCCACCGTATATGCCAAGCCCGCCGGGCGCCCGCTGGTCGATACCTTCATCACCGAGGTGTCGCAGGACACGTGGATCTACCTGCCGTGGGACATGCACCTCACCTTCGCGCCGCCGATTGGCGACAAGGCGACGGCCTGATGCCCGCGCTAGACGTCGAGACGGTACTGGCCGAGGCCAGCGCTGGCTTCGCGGCGAAGCGCCCGAAGACGCGTGCCATGCATGCCCGCGCGTCGGAGGTGATGCCCGGTGGCAACACCCGAACCGTGCTGTTCACCGCGCCCTTCCCTTTGCGGGTGGAGAAGGCCGAGGGCGCGACCATCACCGATATCGACGGCCACAGTTACCTCGACCTCCTTGGCGAATACTCCGCGGGCATCTATGGCCACTCGCATCCGCGGATCATCGCTGCGGCGAAGGCTGCGCTCGACAATGGGCTGAACTACGGAGCTCACCATGAGGGCGAGGTGAAGCTCGCGGAGGTGATCACCAGGCGCTTCAACATGGATCTTGTGCGCTTCACCAATTCCGGTACCGAGGCCAACATGATGGCGCTCGCTGCAGCGCGTTGTTTCACGGGGCGAGCCAAGATCATGCCGATGGACGGCGGCTATCACGGCGGCACGCTGTATTTCAGTCACGGCGCCTCGCCAGTGAATGCACCCTTCGACTGCGTCATGGGGCAGTATAACGATGTCGCGGCAACGCGCGCTCTGATCGCCGCCAATGCAGCTGATCTTGCGGCGGTGATCCTCGAACCGATGCTCGGCGGCGGAGGCGGCATATCGGCCAGTGGCGAGTTCCTGACCATGCTGCGCGAAGAAACCTCAAAGCGTGGCATCGTGCTGATCTTCGACGAGGTGATGACGTCGCGGCTCCACCCTGGTGGATTGTCCGCCAAGCTCGGAATCGAACCGGATTTGAAGACGCTGGGCAAATATGTAGGCGGCGGCATGAGCTTCGGCGCCTTCGGGGGCAGGCGAGATATCATGGCGCTGTTTGACCCGACGAGCCCCACGGCGCTGCCGCATGCCGGCACTTTCAACAATAATACGCTCACCATGAACGTGGGCCATGTCGCGATGACCGAGATCTACACGCCCGAGGCCTGTGAAGCACTCAACGCGCGCGGTGATCGTTTGCGCGAGAGGTTGAACGACCTGTTCATGCGCTATCAGGTGAAGATGAAGGCCATGGGGCAGGGCTCGATGATCGTTATCCACCCGATGGCGGGCGAGATTAACTCGCCCCACGACATCGAACATACCGACAAGCGTCTCCGGCAACTCCTGTTCCTCGATCTTCTCGAGCAGGGTATCTACGTGGCAGAGCGCGGTTTCATGGCACTGTCGCTGATGGTGACGGACGCCGATTGCGACCGCGTGCTAGGCGCTGTGGAAGGGTACATTACACGACAGCGAGAACTGTTGGTTTAGGGCTGCCGCCGTATCGGACTTCACCGCGCCCGGGCTTGACCAGGGCGTCTTTTTTGTGCGGCTGCGGGAAAAAAGGATGCGCCGGTATAGCCGGGGCAAACTGACTTGGTTTGGTGGGGAAAGGACAATGTAGGCGGCCACCCACAATGAAATGTCACAAGACGCGTGATTTTCCATCGCTGGCTTCGAGCGTCCATCTATGATATTGAATGAGCATTCAACTTCTGAGGGAGAGTTCATCTTGCTGCACCAGGCTGGCAACCGTTTCAACGCTCAGGAACTCTGGCAGCAGGACCATGATCACGTCCTGCATCCCTACCAGCATTTCGACAGCTTCAAGAAGGAAGGCTCGCTCGTCCTCGTGGAGGGTGACGGCTGCTATGTGACGGACGCCACCGGACGCCGGTATCTCGATGGCATTGGCGGCATGTGGTGCGTCAATGCCGGTTACGGACGCAAGGAAATCGCCGAGACCATGGCCGAGCAGGCCATGCAGCTGTGCTACTCGAACTTCTTCGTTGACGTCACCAATGCGCCCGCAGCCCGATTGGCGGCGAAGCTTGCCGAGCTGGCGCCGGGCACGCTCAACCACGTAGCCTATGCGACGTCAGGCTCATGTGCCGTCGATACCGCGATCCGCATGGCGCATTTCTATCATTCGCGCCGGGGCCAACCGTCGCGCCACTATGTCATTTCGCGCAAGAATTCCTACCATGGATCTACCTATCTCGGCATGACGGTGGGCCTGCGTGACGGCGACCAGTCGCCGCATTTCAAGTATGTCCCGGACCTCGTCCATCATCTCTCGGCGCCCTATCCCTACCGCCGGCCGGACGCCATGAGCATGGAGGCCTTCAGCGACTTCCTGGTTGATGAGTTCGCCGCCAAGATCGCCGAACTGGGGGCGGAAAACATCGCGTGCTTCATCGCCGAGCCCGCGCAGGCCTCGGGTGGCGTCTGCATTCCGCCGCCCAACTATCTGCCGCGCATGCGCGATCTGTGCACGAAGCACGGCATCCTGTTCATCGCCGACGAGATCGTCACCGCCTTCGGGCGGCTGGGGCATTTCTTTGCTTCGGAGGCCGAGTTTGGGATCATTCCGGACATGATCCTGTGCGCCAAGGGGCTGACCTCGGGCTATATCCCGCTGTCCGCCGTCATCTTCTCGGATGAGGTCTATGAGGCCATTTCAGCGGCTGATCCCGACGTCTGGTTCACCCATGGCTATACCTATTCGGGCCATCCGGTGGCCTGCGCCGTGGCACTCAAGAACATCGAGATCATCGAGCGCGAGGACCTGTGCGGCAATGCCGCCCGGGTGGGTGACTATCTCGAGAAGCGGCTGGGTGAACTGCGCGACATCGAGATCGTGGGCGACGTGCGCGGCCGCCGGTTGATGATGTGTGTCGAGTACGTCAAGGACAAGAAGACGCGCGAGCGGCTGCCCGACAGCTGCAATATCTCCAAGCGCATCTCCAATGCCTGCGAGGCGGATGGCCTGCTGGTGCGTCCGATCGGCCACCTCGACGTCCTCTCGCCGCCGCTGACCATAACCAGGGAGCAGGTGGACTTCGTGGTCGACACGCTGAAGCGTGCCATCCTCAAGGCAACCGCCGAACTCAAGGCGGAAGGCGTGATCTGAGCATATTGCCCTCTCCCGCTGAAGAAGCGGGAGAGGACCCCTTACAATTCGCTCCGCAGCGCCTTGGCGAGGTTTCCCGCGGCGCCTGCGGCCACCTCTGACAGCCCCAGCCAGCCCGCCATCAGCTTCAGTTCTTCTGCCAGCGCCGCCGCCGTTTCGGCGGGATCGGCGTGGGCTTCATGGTGGCTGGCATTGGCGCGCAGCACGCCTGTCTGCCGGTCGGCCTTGAGGCAGACCCGGCCTGCAATCCTGTCACGGTTCAGGAAGGGCAGCACATAATATCCAAATTTCCGTTTTGGAGCAGGGGTGTAGATCTCGATCCTGTAGTGAAAGCTGAAGAGCCGCTCGGCCCGTGCGCGCTCCCAGACGATGGGGTCAAAGGGGGAGAGCAGCGCGGTGCCGCCTGCCTTGCGCGGGAGTTTCGCATCCCTGTGCAGGAAGGCCTTGGGTTTCCAACCTTCAACAGTGACGGGGATGAGCGTGCCGTCCTCCACCAGTTCCTGAAGTGCGGTCTTGGTGTCGGCAATCGGCAGGCGGAAATAATCACGCAGGTCGAACTCGGTGCCGATGCCATGGGCCCGGGCAGACAGGTCGAGGAGCCGGCGGATGGCATCCCTCTCGGCGGGCGTGTCGCGGGCCAGCACCTCGGCCGGGATCACGCGCTCAGGGATGTCATAAAGTCGCTCGAAGCCGTCTCGCGTTGCCGTGGTGACAAGGCCCTGGTCGAACAGCGTCTCGAGCGCCAGCTTGCCCTTCGACCAGCCCCACCAGCCGCCCTCCGCCTTGCCGCCGCCGGGTACCTGGCTGGCGACCGTCGGACCGTTGCGTGTGACGAAATTAAGCACCTGTTTCAGGTAGGTGCGTTCGTCCCGCCCGAACTGGTCCATGGACTTGTAGACACCATCGCCGGCCCGGGCCCGGGCCGCGCGCCAGCGCATCAAGGGGTGGAGTTCCAGCGGCAGGAGGCTCGCTTCATGCGCCCAGCACTCGAACAACGCGCGCTTCTTCTGGCCGAAGGCGCGCTCATCGAGTGTGGCTTGCGCATAGGCCCCGAGGCGGGAATAGAGCGGCAGGTAGTGCGAGCGGGCAACGACATTGACGCTGTCGATCTGCAGCAGGTTGAGCCTGCGGATCATCGGAGCCATGTGGGCCCAGGTGACTTTCTGCGAGCGGTCGGGACAGGAAAAGCCTTGCGCGGCGAGTGCCACGCGGCGGGCCTCGGCAATGGTCAGGCTGTTACGCAGCCTGGTCGTGCCAGTGGGCGTCAGCCGGTATTGACTGGATGGGGCCCAGTTGCGGGTTGTGCTTGTAGAGTGTCGAGCAATAGGGGCAGACCGCCTCGGTGTCCGCGCCCATGTCGATGAAGATATGCGGGTGGTCGAAGGGCGGAAGGGCGCCGATGCACATGAATTCCCTGGCACCCACCTCGATTGCCGGAAGGCCCATCTGGTTCTGGAAATGGGGAGTTGCGCCCGCTGCCATGTGATCCTCGAAATGCTTGTTTCGATGGCCGATTAGCATATTCTCGCAGGCATGCACAAATTCAATTCGGGCGGCGTCGAGATCGCCTACCAGACGGCTGGCGATGGCCCGCCGGTCCTGCTCATCCACGGCTTTGCCTCCAATGCCCGGGTCAACTGGTGGGACACCGGTTGGGTGAAGACCCTGACCGATGCCGGACGCCGCGTCATCACTTTCGACCACCGCGGTCACGGGGCGAGCGAGAAGCTCTATGATTCCGCCCTCTATCCCGCCGCCGAGATGGCGGAGGACGCGCGCCGACTTCTCGATCATCTGGGGATCGGGCGGGCGGACGTGATGGGCTATTCGATGGGGGCCCGCGTCTCGGCCTTCCTCACCATTGCCCACCCGGACCGGGTGCGCCGTGCGGTGTTCGCGGGGCTGGCGTCGCGCATGATCACCGGGGTGGGCGGTGCGGAAGCGATTGCCAGGGCGTTGGAGGCCCCGTCGCGCGATGAGGTGACTGATAACGGTGCCCGCGCCTTCCGCATCTTCGCCGAGCAGACGAAGGGCGACCTGCAGGCGCTTGCGGCCTGCATACGGTCGTCGCGCGAGAAGATCACGCTTGAGGAACTGGCAACAATCCGCGTGCCGGTGCTGGTGGTGGCGGGCGACAAGGACGAGGTGGCAGGTGACGTCGAGACGCTGGTGAAGGCCATCCCCGGGGCGGAGGGCGTGACGCTGCCCAACCGCAACCACATGAACTCGGTGGGCGACCGGGGCTACAAGGATGCTGTGCTGGCCTTCCTGGCCTGAGGCCCGCGCCTATTTGCCCTTGAAGACCGGCTTCCGCTTTTCCGCGAAGGCCTTCCTGCCCTCGGTGTAGTCTTCGCTGTCGAAGCAACGGGCGGCGTGCGAGTTGATTTCGGCGTCGAGCTCGTGGCCGGGCCGCCCCGTGATGAAGTCGAGGGCGCGCTTGGCGTGGAGGATGCTCAGCGGCGCGCCCTGCGCGATGTCCACGCATAGGGCATCTGTTTCCTCCTCGATGTTTTCGGCCACGCGGTCGATCAGCCCGATGCGCAGTGCCTCCTCCGCCTTGAGACGGCGGGCTGTGAAGATCATCTGCTTGGCGGCGGAGGGGCCGATCGCGGCGGCAAGGTCGCGCAAGCCTTCAAGCGGATAGGCGAGGCCCAGCCGGGCCGGGGGCAGGGCGAAGACCGCACTCCTGTCGGCCACCCGCAGGTCGCAGGCCAGTGCGATGGCCAGGCCGCAGCCGATGCAAAAGCCCTGGATGCAGGCGATCACGGGTTTTGAAGCGCCACGGATGGCCGCGAAGGCCTCGCCGTTCAATCGCTCATAGCGGGCTGCCGCGGCGGCGTCATTGCGTGCCTGATCAAACTCGGAAATGTCAGCCCCCGAGGCGAAGGCCTCGGGGCCAGCCCCCCGGATGACGATTGCCCGCACATCAGCGTGGTCACCGATGGATTTCATCAACGGGGGGATTGCCGCCCACATCTCGGCATTCAGCGAATTGCGCCGCTCCGGGCGGTTGAGCACGATCCAACCCGTTGACCGGATTATGAAAGCCTGAATCAGCGGGGTGGGGGAGATCAGCGGTGTCATGGCGTGAGGCTAGGCCCCCGCGGGCCGCTTCACAATGTGCCGATGGGATATCCATACTTCGCCTTTTGCGCTACAGTCATGATCCGAGTTCCGGAGTTCTGAAGATGCGTCAGGCCACCAAGACCCAGTCCGTCGAGAAGATCGACCCGGTATGGAGTCGCATCCGCGATGAGGCCGAAGAGATCGCCCGCAAGGAACCCGCCCTCGGCGGCTTCATCTTCTCGCTCGTCCTCAACCATGACAGTTTCGAGGAGGCGCTCGCCCATCGCCTCGCCCAGCGCCTCGGCAATGCCGACATCGGCGCCGATCTGATCGTGCATGCCTTCCGCGACGCCCTCGAGGCGCAGCCGGAGATCGGGCATGCGGCGCGGGCCGACATCATTGCCACCTTCGACCGCGACCCGGCCTGCGACCGCTACATCGACCCCTTTCTCTATTTCAAGGGCTACCAGGCCATCCAGACGCAACGCATGGCGCATGCGCTATGGGCCATGGGCCGCAAGGACTTCGCCTATTACCTGCAGAGCCGCCTGTCGGTTTTGACGTCGATCGACATTCACCCGGCCGCCCGCATCGGCAAGGGCATCATGGTGGACCACGGCCATGACATCGTCATTGGTGAGACCTGCGTCATCGAGGACAACGTGTCGATCATGCAGGGCGTTACGCTGGGTGGCACCGGCAAGGAGGCGGGCGACCGCCACCCGAAGATCCGGCACGGCGTTCTTGTTGGCGCTGGCGCCAAGATCCTTGGCAACATCGAGATCGGCCATTGCTCGCGGGTCGCCGCCTGCTCGGTGGTGCTGCATGACGTTCCGGCCAATACCACGGTGGCGGGCGTTCCTGCCAAGGTGGTGGGCTATGCCGGCTGCACAGAACCCGCCCGCGCCATGGACCATAATGTTGAGCAGGTTGCGGCACGCGAGGAATAGGGCTATTCGGGCGGCACCCCCCTGATCCTGAGAGGCCGCCTTGAAACCCGATGAAATCGCCAAGCTGACGAAGTTCCTCCGCGCCAAATTCGAGCTGCCCGCGATCAGCGTGAAGAAGCGCCCGCAGAAGGACGATTCGGCGGAAGTCTACATCGGCGAGGAATTCGTCGGCGTCATCTTCCGCGACGAGGAGGACGGCGAACTCTCCTACAACTTCTCCATGGCCATTCTCGACTTCGATCTCGAGGACTGAACCTGTGACGGTCTATGCACTTGACGGTGTCGCGCCGGAACTGCCGGCGGAGGGTCAATACTGGATCGCCCCAACCGCCTCGGTCATCGGCAAGGTGAAGCTCGAACGCTTTGCCTCGGTCTGGTTCGGCGCGGTGATCCGCGGCGACAACGAGTTGATCACCATCGGCGAGAATTCCAATGTGCAGGATGGCGCGGTGATGCACACCGACCCCGGCTTGCCGCTCACCATTGGCAAGGGCTGTACCATCGGCCACAAGGCGATCCTGCATGGCTGCACCATCGGTGACAACACGCTGATCGGTATGGGTGCGGTGATCCTCAACCGCGCCAAGATCGGCCGGAACTGCCTCATCGGTGCCAATGCGCTGATCACCGAGGGCAAGGAAATCCCCGACAATTCACTGGTGATGGGTCAGCCGGGCAAGATCGCCGGTGAGTTGAACGATGATGCCAAGGCAAGGCTGGCGAAGTCTGCCGAGAGCTATGTGCGCAACTGGCAGCGCTTCGCAACGGGTCTGAAGACGATCTGACGCCTGACCGCGTCAGGTCATTCGGCAGTCGCCCGCAGCGTTTCATCCGTATCGTCGAGCAGCGCCGTCACCGCCCTGCGGGCGGCCTCGGGAGACCTTGCGGCAACGGCCTTCACCACCTCGGCATGGAGTGGCAGCAACTGCTCGGGGTGCACCGCATGGCTTGTCGTGTAGGCGAACATGCTGGCCAGTGCCTGTTCGATGACGATGCCGAAAGGCACCAGGAACTCATTGTTGGCGGCGGCGAGCAGTGCGAGGTGAAAGCGCACGTCGGCCGCAACCATGGCCTCGGACTCTACGGCGGCGGATTGCATGTCTGCCAAGGCTTCCTCCAGCACCGCGAGTTGTTCGGGCGAGGCCCGTTCGGCGGCCAGTACGGCGGCGCCGGGTTCGAGAATGCGTCGGATCTCCTGCAGCGAGAGCAGGAAGGTGCGCTCATCGAGGGCGGCGCGGTGCCATGCCATGACGTCCCGGTCCAGGAGGTTCCAACGCTCGCGCGGTTCGACGCGCGAGCCGATCTTGGGGCGCGAGACGAGGAGGCCCTTGCCATTCAGCGTCTTGATAGCCTCCCGGACGGCGGTGCGTGAGGCGCCGAAAATCTGCCCCCATTCGGCCTCGTTGGGGAGGAGAGAGCCCGGTGGATAGGTGCCATCGAGGATGCGCCTGCCGATTCCGGCTGCGAGTTCAGAGTGCACGCGGCTTCCCGGCTTGCGCTGCGGTGCCCGAACCGGCTTCATCCGGCGCTGGCTCATGTGAACCGTCCCTTCGCGGCATTTATCATACAAAACTATCGGCTAGCGGTAGGCTTGGCAATGCCGGCCACTCGGGCAGGTGGCGTTACCAGTTGCTGCGACCGTTCGGAAAATAAACGAGATACCAGGATATCCGGTCCGCTCAATTCAACTCAACTTTCAGAAGGCGTGCATGATGATCGTAGATATGCTTATTGTACATGTAATGCTTTTCACCAATGATTGGACTTCATTGCTTACGTATAAGTGCCTGTAATATTGCGGTTTTTTACAAAATGCTGGTTTACGCCAACGAGGAGGGAAGAATGAAGATCGTATTTGCCGCAATTGTGGCAGTGTTTCAACTGTTGGTTGGAGGTGACGCGTTTGCCTGCAATTTGCCACTACCCAAAGGCGAAGTTGTGCTGACGGTCGACGGCATGATCAAGGACTGCAACGACGGGCAAGAGGTGCATCTCGACCGTGCGATGATCGAAGCCCTGCCAAAGAAGCAGATCAAAACTGAGAACCCCTGGGACCATGGCCCCGTCACCTATGAGGGCGTGTTGCTGCGCGACCTGCTGAACTTCGTGAAGGCTGATGGCAAGACCATCAGTTTCGTGGCGCTTAACGATTACCGCTCAGACATGCCCGCCGCGGACGCCCAGACCTATGATGTGATTCTCGCCTACAAGCGCGACGGAGAATATTTGCCGGTGCGCGATAAAGGACCTTTTTTCGTGGTCTTTCCGTTCACGGACGTCCCTGAACTGGCCACCGAGGCGCGATATGCGCAGTCAGTGTGGCAGGTCAATCGGATCTCGGTAAAGTAGCAAGCCTTGGCCGCGCCGCAGTCACAAGCCCTGTCGCCGCGCGGCCCGCTCATCAATCGCTGGTCGATTGTGTTCGGCATCAGCATGCTGATGCTGATCTTGGTGGCAGTGGTGTTGGGGGTTTTCGGCTACAGCGATCTTCAGAATCTTGAGAATCCAGGGGACGATGCCGGCTGGACGATTTTTCAGATGGGTTTCGAGCACGAGCGACTGTTGCTCGCCGTCGAGACCGGCGCAAGCGAGGCGGAACTGCGCCTGCGGGGTGACATCTACCTGAGCCGCATTTTTCTGCTGCGCGATGCGCCGATGCTGCAGGAGACTCGCGACGCGATGAACGAGCAGACCCTGTTGCAACTCTTTGCCTCTGCCCAGACGACCGACAAGCTCATCGACAAGGCAAACACACCGGAGGGGCGTGCCGCCCTGCTCGAAGCACTTCGTGGAGATGCCAAGCCGGTGCGCGAGTTGATGATCGACATGGCGAAGCTCAACCGCCTGGTTCAGAGCCAGGACCGCATGCGGCGAACCCGATCTCTGTTGTTCTATCTTACGGCGCTGGAGGCGCTGATGCTGGCGCTGATCGGCCTAGGCCTGCTGGTGCTGCGCACCGCCTCGAAGCTGAAGAACGCCAACTTGTCGGTAGCCGAGCAGTTGGAAACCCAGGAGGCGATCCTGCGGTCCGTGGATGATGTGATCATCGGCCTTTGCCCCTGCGGCGAGGTGCTCTATTCCAATCCGCGCGCCGTGGAACTTCTCGGCCCCAGCGCGCGAAGCGGAGGCAAGTTGGTTGCGACCGGGCAGGGCACGTCACCGCTTGCCGCTGAGCTCAAGGCTTTCGTCGATGACGCGCCGCGCCCGGGCAGGGAGCAGGGCTATGCCAGCCGCAAGGTCAGCGTGAACATGCCGGACGGTACACGCCACTACATGATGCACATGTACCGCGAGTTTTCGGCCAAGAACCGGCACTGCTCAGACACCTCGCTGATCATCTCGATTTCCGATGTAACCCTTTCGGAGGAGACCAGCCAGCGCCGGGATGAGTATGACGCGCGCATCGGCGAGATGAGTCGGCTTCTGGCTTATGCCGCCATATCCGGCGGCATTGTGCATGAGATCAGCCAACCGCTCGCTGCCATCCGCAACTATGTCTACGCGCTGAAAGTATCGTTGAACCTGAGGCCCGATACCGAGGAGCAACGCGCCGTCGCCGATCACCTCGGTGTCGAGGTCGACCGGGCGATCGAGGTGGTTCGCAACGTCCGCCGTATGGGGCCGCAGGATCCACAGGACCGGGGCATATGCGACATCCGCGAGACGATCGACCATTCGATTCGTCTGGTCACCCTGGGACGCAACCCGCCGCCACCCATTGTCATCGACCAGTTCGACCAGAAAATCACGGTCAGGGGCTCCCTGCCGCTGATCGGGCAGGTAATCGTCAACCTGCTGAAGAACGCGTTGAGCGCTTCCGCCGCAGCCGGTCGTCCCGGAGCAGTGGTTAAAGTCACTTCCGGTGATGGATTTGCCCGAATAGACGTGGCCGATTTCGGCACCGGCGTCTCTGAGGACGTCGCAAAAACGATTTTTACCCCGTTCTCCAAATCCGCCCGTGGCGGAATGGGTCTGGGGCTTGCCATTTGCCAGCGTATCGCTTTATCATTGGGCGGGTCGCTGTCGTGGAAGAACAGCGAAGCCGGCGGGGCCGTCTTCACCTTTACCGTGCCACTCGAAGAGGAAGATAGAAAGCAATGACCGGCAAGACAATCATGATCGTTGATGACGACCGAGGATTTGCGCAATCGCTTGCGAACATGCTCGGCGCATCAGGATATCGCACTTGCGTCAGCTATGACCCGGCAAGCGCGCTCGCCCAGTCCCGCAGTCAGCAAGTTGATTGCGCGCTGATCGACTACAATCTTGGCGCCACGCTCGGCACCACCCTCATCACGCGGTTGCGCGAGGAAGGGCACAGTTTCCCGATGATCATGCTGACTGGCTACGGTGACGTTCGCACCGCGACCCAGGCGATGAAGCTTGGCGCTGCCGACTTCGTCGAGAAGCCCTATGAGCCGGGGGAGTTGCTGGCCTCGATCGATGGCGCCCTCAACAAGGCGCGTGACAGCTCGCAGGTGGCGGACGGCATACGCGATGCGCGCCGCATGCTGCGGATGCTGACTGAGCGCGAGAGCGAGATCGTCGATGCCATCGTGGCGGGCAGTTCATCGAAGCAGATCGCCGAGGCTCTGGGCGTCAGCCAGCGCACCGTCGAGGCGCACCGTGCGAATGTTCTTCAGAAGCTTGGCATCTCGAATACGGCATCGCTGGTTCGCCTTGCGGTTCTGGCCGGTCTCGGACCGCCGCAAGGCTGAACCTGAAAATGACTGAAAACGATTGCTAATCAGACAAAGGAAGAATCAAGGCTTCCAATGAAGGCGAGAGAGGCGACTGCGCGACGGGTATCGCGCTCCATGTTGCGCGCGCCCTGAAGCGAGCAGGTTTTCACCAGTTCCGGCACATCGCCGATCATTGCACGCAGGCTGTCGCACAGCTCGCTGCCCAGGCTCACACCCTTGCCGCCAGTCTGCTGCAGGGCCGCGAGAAGGGCGCCGCGCACCAGCACAAAGCGTCGCAACGCCTCGACCTCGGTGAGCAGTTGCATGCGGTCCAGCACGTCCTGCGACTCGGTATACTTGGTCAGCAGCCTCCGAACCTCGGTGGTGGCGCTGGCCACTCCGAGCTGGGGATTCCTGGTCGAAGCCTCGAAAACCGAGGCGCTGCTGCTGGCTTGGGTCGTGACGGTGTCCATCGCTGGGTCTCCTCTATGCCGCGATGATAGGGTGTGGTTTCTCGTTGTGGATGCGGAAAGCCCGCACCGCGGTGAGTGAAAGTACGCGACTTGTCATATATTCTGTACATTGACGCAAAAGAGCGCAAATATCTGGACCATAAGGGCTTTTCGCTGTGGCTAAAGAGGGATACCAAGGGTTGAGCGTGCCGTTGCTTTTATCAGTATGGGCTAATTGGTTTGCTTAAACATGGGTGGAGCCGGCACAGGGTGGGACTGTGCCGGCTCCCGCGGACCCGGTCTGGTGGGAAATGAGGGGACGCCGACCGGGCGCGAAACCTTTAGTCACCGACCTTCAATGCGCGGGTGGCGCGCACGGCCACCTTGCCAGGGGCGCCCGGGTTGCCGGGAGAGAGCGCCACCCAGTGATGTGGATCGGCCTGGGACTGGCGTTTAAGAAACGTATAGTCGCTGTCCTGCCAGAGCCGCACACCGTCCCGTCGGTTGTCGAGGATGAAGTCGCCTTCGCTGGCGGCCAGGGTCAGCACCGCGTGGCCCTCATGCTTGTCATCGAGCACCACGGTCAACAGCAAGGCAGAGCGCGGCAGGCCCAGCGCCTCGAGGTACCGTTGCTTGAGGAGCGCATAGTCCTCGCAGTCGCCGCGCTTGCCCGGATAGTCCCAGCGCTCGACCTCGCCATAGATCTGCTCGTCGCTGGCGGGCTTGACGTCGGCATTGACATAGGAATTGACCCTTCGGACAAGTTCCCACTGGCGAGCGGTGAGCACCGGCCGGACGGCGCCGTCGGGTCGCTGGGCGCAGGCCTCGGGGCGGCGGCCACAGAACTTCACGAAGCCAACGGGCGGCAGCGTCCCGCCATAGGTGGGGGCCAGGTTACCGGAGCTGTCATTACGTGTCGCGGCAGTGCCGGTGGCCCCCTGGGCGGGCACCGCGCAGGCCACCAGCAGCGCTGTCGCCGCTGCGGCAAAACTCGTCCTCATCACCGCTCCCCTGTGCCTGTCCATGCGACCCAGACTAGGCGCCAAGCCTTTGACATCACGTTCAGACTGGCGCTCAAATGCAGGCATCGGCGGTAGCGAAACATTCACCACCACAGCCCCGACTGAGAGGGGCCGAAAGGGGTTGCTTAATGGGGACTCCCCTGTTAGACAGCGCGCCACCAACGATGTGGCGTGCGGCCATGGCGGAATTGGTAGACGCACTAGCTTGAGGTGCTAGCGGGTAACACCGTGGAGGTTCGAGTCCTCTTGGCCGCACCATCGTTCCCCAATCAGGAATGAATGGCTTCCGCCTGACCAGCGCCTGGCACTGGCGTGCTAGTACAGTTGGTTCGGCGCATTGTCTCCGGCGGGCTTCACGCAGTGATACTTCTTGCCGCCGTCAGAGGTCCTGTACCACTTGAGCACGGACGGAGCCTTGCACTGGTTGGCGTGCTTGGCTGCGGACGATTTCTGCGGACTTGCCGCATGGGTCTTTTTCGGACCCTCGGCGCTTTTCGCGCTCGCGCCCTTCGGCGGCGGCGGTGCCAGTGTCGCCACCTTCTTCTCGACCGGCGCCGAAGGTGTTGTCACCTGCGTCGCTGCGATAGGTTTCACCGGTGCCGCGTTTCTACCCGCGTCGTTCGAAGTGACATCATTCGCAACAGGGGCAGCGGGCTCCGGTACTACGGGCGCCCTAGCCACCGGCAGCTTGATTTCACGTGTTGGAGAGCCTGCCGGCGCGCGCGCCGGCTCGATCGTGGCGCCGCCATTCAGCATGGCGACGGAAGCAATATGCATGCGCTCGATGGCGGCCATCACTTGCGGGTTGGTGGCGGCTTCGGGCGGCGTGACAGCCGTCGTTCCCTTGTCGGTATCCTGCGTCACGACCACGGCGCATTGCACCTTGGCCACATCGGTCATCATCTGGGTCTGTTCGACCGGGCTCACGCAATGGGCGCCCATCAGCATCACGACTTCGACCAGCCTCATCCGCTTCTGCTCCTTGTTTCTTGATTGCGGATAAACAGCACAAAAGGGGCCTCAGCATGTTTTGGATGGGGTGAAAATCTGACCGCAGTCGCCACATTTCGGGATGTTACGGAAGGAGATTCATGTCTCCTCCTGGCGTGGATTGGGCAAATTGGGAGGGGCAGGGGCCGACAGTTGATTGTTCACTTCATGCCCAGGCACAGTTTTCGAAACCTGCTGCCATGCGACATCATCTGTACACCAACTGTTGACGCTGCATGCCGCATCGCCTCGGGGGACAGCCTTGCCCGGCTCGGCATTGTCCAGGTGGTTGAACTTGCAGCGCCCGCAGGTTGCTAGGCTTTCTGCCTTGCGGCCTGGACCCTGATGTCCTGCATCAGTTCGTTCAGTTTCTCGATGCGCAGATTGATCACGTCCCGCGCGGAGATGATGCCAACGAGTTTTCCGGCATGCTGCACCGGGAGGTGCCGAACCTGGGCCTTGTCCATGCGTTCCATGATCTCATTGTCGGTATCATCGAGGCTGCACTTTGTGATCGTTCGGGTCATCGCGTCTCCCGCAGTCCGGGCGGTATCAAAGTTCTTCCTGATTACGCACCTTGCTCAGCCGTCGGGAGTCTGGTACAAATAGCGAACATCATTGATTTCAGGGGTGTTTTTTGATGGCGCGCAACAAGGTGCAGTTCCAGAAGGGGCTCAGCGAGCCTGCATTTGAACTCCAATACGGCACCGAG
>CANJMQ010000059.1 GCA_947475225.1 Bradyrhizobiaceae bacterium | reverse complement strand
GCGTGCCGAACCCGCGCGTATAGCTCCACTGACTTCATCCCCCGCCCCCTGCCAACTCAGGCAAAGGACTCTAACTGCCGCAGTTTTACTCCGGCGCAGCCAAACAAATCGGCCACTTCAGTGAGGTATTATTGCTCCGGCTTTTACACTTCCGTGTTGTTCCCATCGACCGCACCTGAAAACTGTTCGATACACTGCTTCAGTGCCTCTGTGATCCTTGCTTCGACTCCAAGACTCGCAACGTTCGCCTGAATGAGGCGAACAACTTCTGCCTTCTTGCCAATCAAGCATTCGGAGACGTCAATCGTAATCTTGAACTCCTCCTCCTTCTTCTTCGACTCCTTGTTGAGAGCGTTGTTCAGATCCTTTGCGGTCATGCGAGGCTTGATTACGTCATTCTTCACCAAGTCATCAAACTCAGCGCTTTCGAGTACCGACAATGCATATAGCGTCGTCCACTCATTCGGCAGACGGTCCACAATCTCTTTGAATCGAACTGCTGCCTTTCCGATAGACTTCATCTTTCGAAACGTTGACGAGCTCTTCTCAACATCGATTTCGATCAAGAACCTCTTGAAATTGTGCGTCGACAGCTGCTCTTCTGCTGACACCACCGTTTCGCACTGCTTGATGATTGACTCTGCACCTGACTTACCGAACATCTTGAACTGTTCGATGTACATGACAATCGGCTCATTGATTGACCGAAGAGCTGTTCCATTCAGAACGGTATTGCTCGAGACTACGTTTTCCATTTCTCTATATCCTATTCTATGTTTCATGTTTGCTACGGCGTTCATCACCGTATGATGTGAAAATAGGACATTTGTTTTTTTGCCTCGCCTGCTGAACTATCCAAATGGACAGATGTCTGATAAACAGTTCTGTCTGATTAGGAGGTGTTCTAAATGGAACGAAAATCGAGGCTCAGCTCGGCAACGAAGCTTGCGGCACGGCGGGAGGCCTTCCGCTTGTGGTTTGAATTCCTGCGATTGGCAAGAAGCTCAAACGACTCTCGGGTCAAGGCTGCGCTGGCGAGAAGTAGAGAGTTCTATGAGCCATGGGGAGATGTATCGTCCGTCAAGTTTAATGATTGGTGGACTTCACACGGGCAGATATTCGAGGAGCGGGTGTCGGTTCGGCGTCTCGATTCTGGGGAGCTTCCTGCGGATCCAAGTTCACTGGTCATTGAAGTGCCGCTCACCATGGCTCCTACCAAGCTTTTAAAGGCCGTGAAGATACTCATCGAACAGGCAAGCGAGGAATACCTCCGTCAGTCAATCAAGCGTAAGAACAAGACCATCGCCACCGCCAGCTTTCGTCTGACGGAAGGCGCAGAGCCGAAATTGGTAGCTATACGGGAGATGCTGACAGTTTATCGGGATGTATTTCTAGCCCACCCGAAATTGCGGGGTCAGGCACTGCTTGAAGCGGTTCATCGGCACTACGAGAGCCGAAAGCAGAAAAAATGGCAGAAGATTCCGCTGCCTCTGATGGCTGACAAGGGTGACGTGATGCGAGTGATTACAGCTCAGCGCAATCTCAGGCGATACCTTACAAATGCTGAGCAGGTACTATTGAATGTCGCTGGGGGCTCATTTCCTGGTGAATACGGGTACAGGGAGAAGTAACTCTGTCCCACGCCTATGTACACGCCTCTTCCAACGTTCGTATCGGATAGAAGAGCGTACCGAATTTCGATGGAGAATTTGGTGCATCTTGCCTTTTCTGCGGTTTCGTAGGACGTTCCTGATCTAGGAGACCAGCGATGCCGATAGTGCCCAAGCGCCCACCCAAGCCACCAAGCGACTATTCTAATGTAAAGGAGTTGGAGCAGATCTCAGCGAATGCTCGGCGCTTAGGCGACCTAGAATACGCACAGCTGGCCGAGAAGCGAATTGCTGAACTGTTGGGCAACGTGAGTCCAGCACTGAAGAAAGACTTCGATAGAGTCATGGAGGTCTACGAGTCCTTCCTTTCAGAGAAGAACGAGAGAGCTACTAGAGCCACTCGAACATGGCAGAAAGTAAATCGTGACGGCATTAGGCAAGCGATGATTTCGCTAGTCAATCGGAAGGATGATGCTGTCGGATTTGTTGAGTTGGTAGCTCACGGTGGATTGAACGATACGTTCGAGGCAATCATAGTGAAACATGCCGCAGAGTTTCCTACTGACGTGGTAGAGGCGGCTCGGGCACGGATTGCACGTTACGGCAGACGATAGTCACATTATAAAATACACATTTCATCATCTGCCACGGCAACCGCTTGATAGATAAGCGGTTGTTTTAGTGCTCATTCTTCGGTTGCGGATATTTCATTATGGAACATATGATTCCTGTACATTTCATAATGAGTTCGCAAAATGGCACTCGGCAAACAAGCGAAGACACTGACGAAGGCGCAGATCGACACTCTCATCCTTCATGTCTCGAACGGTCGCAATGGAAGCCGCAATCGTGTGATTGCCCTGCTGTCGGTGCGGGCTGGGCTTCGTGCCAAGGAAGTCGCTCATCTGACATGGAGCATGGTGCTGAACTCTGACGGCACTCTCGCCGATGAAATCGCTCTGCAGGATTGCGCTGCGAAAGGTTCGTCAGGTCGCACCGTGCCGATGGCGAAGGATTTGAAGGCGGCAGTGGTGGCGTGGAGGAATGAGCTTGGTACTGTTGATCACAACGCTCGTATCATCACCACCGAGCGTGCTGCTGCCACCTCGGCGCAGGCAATCGTCAACATGTTCGCTGATTGGTATCGGTCGCTCGGCTTCAATGGCTGCTCGTCACATAGCGGGCGACGCACCTTCATCACCAATGCAGCACGGAAGATTTCGACTGTGGGCGGTTCACTTCGTGACGTTCAGGCTTTGGCAGGGCATTCGTCTTTAACTACCACGCAGCGCTACATCGAAGTGAATGCCGCAGCGAAGCGCCGTGTGGTGGAGGCTATATAGGTCTTGTATATTCTTGGCTCGTGAGCGGTGTTACTGCACCTTGAACGGGGTACTGTAGGATAGATCAACATTCGCTACTGGAGCGACAGTTCGAGTTGATCCGCTCGGGTAGTTGTCCCACTGGCAGCTTCCATAAAACACTCGATTGTTGAAATCGTAGCTTTTGTAGGTCTTTGTCAGTTTTGATGTTGCTGCGCCACTTGGATACCAGACTGTGGCGTATCCTCTGTTGCTCATTGTGTAGTATACGACGCCCTGCGCTGACCTGACAAATGCCGCTCCATCAACGCTGAAGTAGGGGGTTCCTGTGCAATCATTGCTCTCGTAGTAGAAAGGTTTTGTGCCCAAAACCTGCGGGAATCCTGTGGTTAGTGCAGCAACTTCGACTATATCGTCACCGATTGTTACTAGTACGCCATTTGTCGAGAGTGAGCCAATCGGCAAGCCCGTGTTATCGACGACGGAGTAGCCTGTTGGCCTCTGGCCCTGAGGTCCTGTGGCGCCCGTCGGACCCTGAGGACCTGTTGCGCCCACGTTGCCCTGCGGTCCTGATGCGCCCTGAGTACCAGCAGGCCCTGTGTCACCCTTCGCACCATCAGCGCCCGCAGGACCCGCAGGACCTGCGGCTCCCTGTGCACCAGCAGCACCAGCAGCGCCAGCAGGCCCAGCAGGACCTGTTGCGCCAGCAGCTCCTGCATCACCCTTGGGACCAGCAGGACCTTGAGGACCAGCAGCGCCATCTGCACCAGCAGCGCCAGCATCGCCCTTGGAACCAGCAGGACCAGCGACACCAGCGGGACCTTGAGGACCAGCGGCACCATCCGCACCAGCAGTGCCTGCATCACCCTTGGGACCAGCAGGACCAGCGACACCAGCGGGACCTTGAGGACCAGCGGCACCATCCGCACCAGCAGTGCCTACATCACCCTTGGGACCAGCAGGACCTGTTGCGCCAGCAGTGCCTGCATCACCCTTGGGACCAGCAGGACCTGTTGCGCCAGCAGCACCTGCGTCACCCTTGGGACCAGCAGGACCTGTTGCGCCAGCAGTGCCTGCATCACCCTTGGGACCAGCAGGGCCTATCATCGTCGCCCCAACAACAGGCCATCCGCTAACAGCCTTAGGACCGTAAAGGACCTTTCCAGTTACATCGATCCAGAAGTCACCAATGACGCCCACCGTCGATGCGGGTAGTCCTGCGCCCGACCTGACAGTGTTTCCATTCGTGCCGACCAGAACCCACCAAGCTGTTTGCGTGTCGGGGGCTTTGTTCAGGTTGGTGGCCTGTAGCGAGTAAAAGTTCTGGCTATTGAAATTGACGACAGAGCCAATCTGATATGTCGTAGTTGCCGACCAAGCGCCCTTGTAATCCATCCCATTGGTGCTGATTAGCTTCCAATAAGTCGACGTAGGCGATGGTACTTTGTTGGTGCCCGCAGACGTGGCGTAGTAGGTCTGATTGCCATACAGCACAACAGCACCTGCCGAATAGGCAGTCGTGCTGGACCAGGCCCCGATGTAATTCATCGTGGCAGCCGTTGCGACGCAATTCATCGTAGCAGGGCAAACAGCGGAGGTGAGCAGTAGAGCTAAAAATCGGATTTTCAAGGAATGGCCCCAGTAAACAGAATACTGAAGCAGTATATGAATGTTTTTCAGACCTAACAATGTCTGTTTTTCATACATTCAAGACGTCACAATTCGCAACCACCACAATCAATGCGAGATGTTTGGGTGTTCAAACTGCTCTCTAATTGATGAGTCCAGCAGGGCAGCGTGTTCACGGCTATTGCTTAAGAAGCCCTTTGATATGGGCAGTTAGTCGTACAATCTCACGCTCGGATTTCTTTGATAACCGCAGTACCTGAGCCCGTCCGTCTTCTGGGTCAGGAGAGGTCGTTACCCACCCCTCCTCAATCAGCTTCTGAAGTCTGCCGAGTGCAGTTGCAGGACTCCCAAACTGGGCATTGAAACGAATATCAGACACCCTCATCCGCTTCCCTTCATCATGCTCTGCTGCGATGAACAGAAGGATGTCTCGTGCAATTGGGTCAAATGGCTGGTCAGCACGACCGAACCCATCAAGAAGATTCTGAACTCGGATCAGAAATTTTGTTGGCGTGTTCATCGCTTTATCCGCTTCCGCTTCTATTTGCCCTGCTGCATTCGGGCTGTGATAACAGGCATGACCACCTTCGCTATCACTATAACGGCAATAAGGCCTGTGACATCACCCGTGGTAAACGCCGCCAACACCGATGTCACCTGTCCAATCGTCATCCCACCTTCCATTATGGTCGTAACGAGAAATCCGTTGGCCACAGACGCTAATATGCCAGCTAACATGAACGTATGAAGCGGCGGAGGCTCTGATGTGACCTGCAGATAGTAGGCGTTGATCTTCGCCATCTTCAATGCTTCAAACACAATGTAGGTCACCGTGCCGCTCGCCGTGGAAACAACGAGAAGCGGGATCCATCCATGCACATCCCAGAAAATGTAGTTCCCCACGAACTCTGCCAGCAGCAGTCCTGGAATTGATTTCCTGCCCACAAGCGAAGTTGCGAAGACACGAATGCCATGTGGGAGGAACAGCAGACTGGCGTATTTCGTGATTTCAGGGATGACAGCATTCTGCAGAGGCGTAATAACCGCCCAGACCAAGAAGTAGGCAAGGAAGTACAAGGCAAAGATCACGAGGGTTGTCGTGATCAGATCAGCAATCTGTCTGGCACTTATCCATTTCATATGAGACGATTAGGAGGCGAAACGTGATTGCGTCAAGCACCAACATAGGCAGCGTATTTCTACCGCCGCCTCGTCAATTCGACGGACTTCTGCCTCGTCTCAACCCAATCATAGTGCTTCTGCAGCTGCTCTATGCCCGTGCCCATGTTCTTGCGGAGCGTTTCGTACTCAACGCCGTTCAAGACACGTTGGGTCGCATAGAAATGGCGCAGCGAATACAGGGAACGCCGTCGAGAATCACCGTCGTAGAGCAACCCGTCGTTCCTGCCCTTGTATTCAATGCGCTTTAAAAAGACCTGAAACGACTTGTTCATGTCAACGGATGGCTTCTGCTTCTCCCCTGCCGCTGATTGACCGTACCAAATCAAATCCTGATCGCCATTGAAACGTGACTTCTCCCGCCATTCCTTCATCCACGGAACGACATTCGGCATGGAGATCACCGTGCGCTGCACACCTTTTTTTGTGGCTTGCCGTATCTTGATGGTGGCTTTTTCTGCCCCGTCGGTGTCGCTGAAAAACGTGATGTCTTCCCACTTCATGAACCGTGTTTCAGTTCCTGGCCGAATGCCTGTGCCTGCAACGAACAACACGAAGTAGCGAAGCTGCTCACGTTGATGGCGGTGGTATTCATTCAGGCGATCAGCAGCGAACTTGCCAACACCCTGCGTCCATGACAGCAGATTGCGTGTGAGCACATTCCATTCGTGATTGTCGAACGTTGCCCGCCGCCCCTCGTTGTCCTTCTTCGCTGAGGAGTTGACGGTGAGACGTACCTGAAAACGCATTAACCGCTTCTTCTCATACGCCCATCGGAAGAACTGATTGAGCGCCACCTGCTCCATTTGCAGGGTTTTCAAGGCAGGTGTTTTTGCGTGATTGGCCGTGCCTCTGTTGCCGAGGCCACGGCGGCGGGGATTCTTGACGATTAGCTTCGTCCCTTCGCCATCCTTCCAATAGTTCTTGCGCCACGCCCAATAGCCATCAGCTACATCCGCTGTGATTGTGTCGAGCTTCTTCGCTCCGAAGTATGGTTTGAAGTAGCGATTGCCGTAGCTGACGTGCCACTTCTTCCGTTCCTCGGCCCATACGCCTTCTGCGATTTTCTGACGCACCCACTCATCCCATGCCTTGGTGAAGCCGTGCTCCTCGAGCGAGGCCCCTTCCCTCTGCATCTGCTGAAACCGCAGATACATGGCCTTGGCGGTTTCGTAGGCGTCTTCGTACTTGCGGGTTTTTAGGCTCTTCGTGATGAAGCCAACACGACCCGCAATCTTGAAGCGGGCCTGCCAATAGCGCTTTTCGGGAGGGACTTCGGCGTCAGCACGGCGAAAAATGACGAGATCGCCGTCATATAGGTCCTTCCGATCCTGATAATGCGTCATCGAAATTCCCAAAAGTTGGAAACGAGTTGGAAACAACGATAAGTGGCGCTCTTAATGAAATCAAGCAGTTGTAAATGATTTGAAAACGAGAAAGGGGCTGCAGCAGAACTGCAACCCCTTGAAAAGAAACAGTAAAAACTGCTTCGGACTTAACGCTTCGAGAACTGGAAGCTGCGGCGGGCCTTCGGGTGGCCGTACTTCTTGCGCTCGACCATACGCGGGTCGCGGGTCAGGAAGCCTGCCTTCTTGAGGGCGCCACGCAGCTCGGGCTCGAAATAGGTGAGCGCGCGCGACAGGCCGTGACGGACCGCGCCAGCCTGGCCGGAGAGGCCGCCGCCGGAGACGGTGCAGTCGATATCGAACTCAGCGGCGCGGTTGGCGGTCACCAGCGGCTGCTGCACGAGCATGCGCAGAACCGAGCGGGCAAAGTAAGTCTCGATCGGCTTGCCGTTGACGGTGATCTTGCCCTTGCCGCGCTTGATCCACACACGCGAGGTGGCGTTCTTGCGGCGGCCGGTCGCGTAGGCGCGGCCGAGGGCATCGATCTTGGGCTTGACGGGAGCAGCCGGGGCGGCAGCACTGCCGGCCGGGGCAACGCCCATGGCCTGGCCGAGGTCAGCGAGGGATTTGCGTTCAGCCATGTCAGCCTCTCACCGCATTCTTGGGGTTCATCGACCTGATGTCGAGCTTCTGGGGATTCTGCGCGTCATGCGGGTGCGCGGCACCGGCGTAGATCTTGAGATGCGTCATCTGCTGGCGCGTCAGCGGACCGCCCGACATCATGCGCTTGACGGCCAGTTCGAGCACGCGCTCGGGGAACTTGCCCTCAAGGATCTTGCCGGCATTGCGCTCCTTGATGCCACCCGGATAGCCGGTGTGGTGGAAGTAGCTCTTCTGCTCTTTCTTCTTGCCGGTGAAGTGGATCTTCTCGGCATTGATGACGACGACATGGTCGCCGCAATCCATGTGGGGCGTGAAGGTCGGCTTGTGCTTGCCGCGCAGACGGTTGGCGATGATGGCGGCAACGCGCCCGACGACGAGATCCTCGGCGTCGATCAGCACCCAGTTCTTCACGATGTCCTTGGCTTTCGCCGAATAGGTTGTCATCTGACTGTCTCTGGTGTTACGGGGTCAAAGATAAGGGATGCGAAACAAGAGCCTCGCACCCCGCTCAATGACGGGCTGATTACGTTGACCCCCCGCGCCTGTCAAGGAAAACCCCGGCAAAATCGCAGAAATATCGCTGTGGTATCATGATACCGCATGAGACATTTCATCCCGAAATCGCCCTTTCCCCGCCACAAGCCATGGCCTAGAGTTTGCTCCAGCAGGGAAGAACAGATGACAGCTCGTATCCTCGTGACACTCGTTGCCGTGGCCGGATTCTCCGTTTCGGGCGCCCAGGCAACCATCAAGGCCGCCGATACGACGCTTCTGGCGCAGGCGGCCTCGCCGCTGCCCATTCCGGCGGAGTCATCCACCTCCGGCAGCACGGCAGAGCCGGCAACGCCACCGGCCGGCACGCCACCGGCGGCCACGACCCCACCCGCCGCCGGCCAGCCGGAGACGGACCAGAACGCCGCGCCCGACGACGGAACCGCTGCCGGCCAGGACGACGGCAGCGACTCGCCCGACAACGAACCGCTGAGCCTGGGCGAAATTCCGACCATCGAGACCATGGAACTCACGCCCGACATCGCCAGGCGCGCGCTCGATAGCTACATCCTGGCCAAGACCAAATATGCCGACACCGACCTTGACCAGTACGAAAACCTGCAGGACTTCGTCGACCAGACGGAAGACGGCAAAAAGTTCGATGCCGATGTCAAGGCAGCGGGCTTCGCCAATGTCACCGACTGGAACCTTGCCGTCACCACGCTGGGCCTCACCTACGCCTCGATCACCGATGACCAGACCTCTGACCTCGAACAGCAGATCGAGGAAGTCGAGGACGACAAGGAACTCGCGCAGGACATGAAGGACAAGATGGTGAAGGCGCTGAAGGCGCTGATCCCGTCCGACAACAACAAGAAGATCATTCAGGACATGATGGATGATCCGGTCTACGGCCCGAAGCTGAAGCAGCTCGACGTCGAGGAAGAATGACCGGTCTTCTGCAAACCGCCCTGGTGGGCGGCGTGCTGCGACTTACCCTGTCCGACGCCGCCACCCGCAACAGCCTTTCAGAGGCGATGATGTCGGCCCTCACGGCCACGCTTGAAGGTGCTGCAACGGACAAGGCGGTGCGCGTCATCGTGCTCGCCGCGGAAGGGCCCGCCTTTTCGTCCGGCCATAATCTCAAGGAAATCACCGCCCACCGCGCTGATGCCGACAAGGGTGCCGCCTATTTTGCCTCGCTGTTCGATGCCTGCGCGAAGCTGATGCTGGGTATCGTCAACCACCCCAAGCCCGTCATCGCCGAAGTCGCGGGCCTGGCCAGCGCGGCGGGCTGCCAGCTCGTCGCGACCTGCGATCTCGCCATTGCAGCGGAAGGCGCTCGTTTCTGCACACCGGGTGTCAACATCGGCCTGTTCTGTTCCACGCCCATGGTGGCGCTGTCGCGCAACGTGCCATCCAAGCATGCCATGGAAATGCTGCTGACAGGTGACATCTTCGAGGCACAGGATGCGCTGCGCTTCGGCCTCGTCAACCGCGTGGTGCCAGCCGGGGAACTCACCGCTACAGCCACTGCAATCGCCACGAAGATCGCCTCCAAGTCCATGGTCACCGTCAGGACCGGCAAGCAGGCCTTCTACCGCCAGCGAGATCTGCCACTCGCCGAAGCCTATGCCTATACGGCACGGGTCATGACCGAGAACCTGCTGATGCGCGATGCCGAGGAAGGCATTGCCGCCTTCATCGCCAAGCGCCCGCCAAACTGGACGGATGAGCGATGACGCCGCGCATCACCCTTGTCACGCTCGGTGTTGCCGATGTCGCGGCCTCGCGCGCCTTCTACCAGCGGCTTGGTTTCACAGCGTCTCCCGCAGGCAATGACGATGTGGCATTCTTCGATGCCCAAGGCGTGGTGCTCGGCATTTTCGGGCATGATGCGCTGGCCGAGGACGCGCACCTGCCTCATCACCCGCCGCCCGCCTTCCGCGGTGTCAGCATCGCCTGGAATGCCGCGAGCGAGGCGGAGACCGATGCCATCATCGCGCACGCCGTCGCCTGCGGCGCCACGCTGCTGAAGCCGCCGGAAAAAGTCTTCTGGGGCGGCTACTCGGGCTACTTCGCAGATCCCGACGGTCACCTCTGGGAGGTGGCCTTCAATCCCTTCTTTCCGCTCAGTGCCGAAGGCCGCATCGAACTGCCATGAATCATGACAGCTATTCGCCCGACGACATTCGCGGCATCCTGCAATCGGTGAAGAGCATCGCATTGGTGGGTGCATCGAATAATTCCGTGCGTCCATCCTACTTCGTCATGAAGTATCTCATCGACAAGGGCTACGAGGTCATACCCGTCAACCCCGGCCTCGCCGGCCAGCAGATCCTCGGCCAGACGGTCCATGCGAAGCTCGCCGACATTCCGCGGCCAGTCGACATGGTGGATATTTTCCGCAACTCCGACGCTGCAGGCCCCATCACCGACGAGGCCCTGGCGCTGGCCACGCCACCGAAAGTCATCTGGATGCAGCTCTCGGTACGCAACGATCAGGCGGCGGCGCGTGCCGAGGCGCAGGGCGTCAGGGTCGTCATGAACCGCTGCCCCAAGATGGAATATGGCAAGCTCTCCGGCGAGTGGGCCTGGGTGGGTGGCGATTCCGGGATCATTTCCTCGAAGAAGCAGGCCCTGCATGAAAGCGGCAAGATGCAGAGTCTCGGCCTCGGCCCCCGCAAGGGCTATTGATCATGGTCAAGACTGCGGGCTACATCCCGGTCTAAACCGAGACCGAACCACAGAGCTGGAGTTCCGCCGATGGCCCTTGCCCCCAAGACCCGTTACGACGGCGTCGCGATGATCATCCACTGGCTCACCGCCGTGCTGATGATCTACATGGTGTTCTTCGGTGAGGATCTCATGAAGTCGGGCATGCATGCCGCCAAGGCGGGCGATGCCGCCAATGCCACCTTCGAACCGTCGATCCATGTCTCGATCGGCGTCACCATCCTGCTTCTCACCATCCTGCGCATCGTGTGGCGGCTCACCCACACGGCCCCCGCCTATCCGGCGAGCATGAAGCGTTATGAGGTCGTGGGCTCCAAGTCGCTGCACGGCCTCTTCTACCTTCTGCTGATCGTCCTGCCGCTCACCGGCTGGCTGGCTTTCGGCGAGGTTTCCGCGGAACTGCCAGCGCTTGCCGGCACCACCATCTTCGGCGCCATGCCGGTACCCGCAGTGCCCTTCACCGCCGGTATCTTCAGCGATATCCACTCCCTTGGCAGCAACCTCGCCATGTTCCTGATCGGTGTCCACGTGCTGGCAGCGCTCAAGCACCAGTTCATCGACAAGGACGGAATCTTCGGCCGCATGCTGCCCTGGTAAGGTAAGAGCCCACCCTCAAAATCCTTCAATTGTCCTTCCCCCGATCCCGCGTTAGTCTGCCGCTCCGTTCAGTAGAGGGAGACGACAATGGCCGAGAGAAAACCGGGGTTCGACACGCTGGCACTGCATGCAGGCCAGGCCCCTGACCCCGCCACCGGGGCGCGCATCACGCCGATCTACCAGACCACGGCCTACGTCTTCAACGACGTGCAGCACGCATCCGACCTGTTCGCGCTGCGCGCCTTCGGCAACATCTATACCCGCATCATGAACCCTACGCAGGGGGCGCTCGAAGGCAAGGTGACGGCACTCGAAGGCGGAACCGCCTCGCTCGCGGTGGCCTCAGGCCATGCCGCCCAGCTCCTCGCCTTCCATACCATCATGCAGCCCGGTGACGAGTTCGTGGCCGCCCGCCAGCTCTACGGTGGCTCGATCAACCAGTTCAACCACTCCTTCAAGTCCTTCGGCTGGCATGTGGTATGGGCCGACGCCGACGATCTCTCGAGTTTCGAGAAGGCGATCTCGCCCAAGACCAAGGCGATCTTCATCGAGTCGATCTCCAATCCCGGCGGCCGCGTGACGGACATCGCAGCCGTGGCGAAGATCGCGCACAAGGCGGGCATCCCGCTGATCGTCGACAACACCCTGGCAACGCCCTATCTCTGCCGTCCCTTCGAGCATGGCGCCAACATCGTGCTCCACTCGCTCACCAAGTTCATGGGCGGCCACGGCAACTCGATGGGCGGCGTCATCGTCGACGGCGGCAATTTCGACTGGTCGAAGTCCGGCCGCTATCCGCTGCTGTCGGAACCCAATGGTTCCTACCACGGCCTCAAGCTGCATGAGACCTTCGGCAATATCGCCTTCGCCATCGCCGCACGCGTTCTCGGCCTGCGCGACCTGGGCCCGTCCATTGCGCCGCTCAACGCCTTCCTCATCCTCACCGGCATGGAAACGCTGGGGCTTCGCATGCAGCGTCATTGCGAGAACGCGCTGAAGGTTGCGCAGTGGCTGAAGAAGCACCCCAATGTCTCGTGGGTGAACTACGCTAGCCTGCCGGACGACAAGTACCACGCGCTTGCCCTGAAATACTGCCCCAAGGGCGCAGGCGCGGTCTTCACCTTCGGCCTCAAGGGTGGCTACGAGGCGGGCGTCAAGGCCGTGTCATCGGTCAAGATGCTGTCGCACCTCGCCAACATCGGCGACACCCGCTCGCTCATCATCCACCCGGCCTCGACGACGCACAGCCAGCTCAGTGCCGACCAACTCAAGCTGGCCGGTGCCACACCCGACGTGGTGCGCCTGTCGATCGGCCTCGAGGATGTGGCCGACATCATCGCCGACCTTGATCAGGCGATTTCGTAAGTCACGCATTTATTCCTCTCTCCCTCCGGGGGAGAGGAAATTGCAATGCTAGGCCCGCACCGTCTTCATCACCGCCGCCTGTTCACCCTTGAGGGCGCAGTGCAGATTCCAGATCGCCGCCGCGAAGACCATGAGCGCCCCGCCCTGGTGCGCGAGGCCGAGCCACAGCGGCACCACCCACAGCAGCGTCCAGACGCCGAGTGCCACCTGCGCGATCACCGCCCCGAGCAGGATGAAGCCCGACCGCGAGCGCACCATACAGGCCTGCCCGGCCACCAGCAGCGCAACCACATAAGCGAGCATGCGGTGGTTGAACTGCACCGTCAGCGCGTTCTCGAACATGTTGCGCCACCATGGCTCGGCCACGAACAGGCCCTTCGGCACCACCGCACCATCGATCAGCGGCCAGGTGTTGTATCCGAAGCCCGCATCAAGGCCCGCCACGAAGCCACCGGCCGCGATCTGCAGCAGCACCAGGCCTGTGATCAGCAGCGCCAGCCACTGCCGTCCACTGACCGGCGCATGGCGCATGCGCCCCAGTCCGAAGGCCACCCACAGGATGGCGCCATAGATGAGGGTGGCGAGCGAAAGATGCGCGGCCAGCCGGTACTGGCTGACGTCCACCCGGTCGACCAGCCCTGAGGCCACCATGTACCAGCCGAGCACGCCCTGCAGGCCGCCCAGCACGAACAGCACGCCGCAGCGGATCGCCGTGCGGCGGTTCAGCGCGCCTGTCAACGCGAAGTAGGCAAAGGGCAGGAAGAAGGCGAGGCCAATCACCCGGCCGAGGAAGCGGTGAGACCACTCCCACCAGTAGATGAACTTGAACTGGTCGAGGCTCATCCCCTTGTTGATCTGCTGGTACTCGGGGATCTGCTGGTATTTCTGGAAGGCCTCCAGCCAGTGCGCCTCACTCATCGGCGGAATGGCGCCAAGCAGCGGCTTCCATTCGGTGATCGACAGCCCGCTGTCGGTCAGCCTCGTGGCGCCACCAACGATCACCATGCAGAAGATCAGCACCGCCACGCCGAAAAGCCAGGCCCTGACATAGGGCATGGCCGAGCATTGCCGGTCATTGAATATCTCAACTGTCATGTGAGGGCATTACGGCTGAGCTGCCAGGCGGTTCAAGTGGTGAAGCGCCGCAGCCCTCGGACCTTGCGTCAGCCCGGGCGAGCCCCTATCCAGCGGCCATGAACCAGCGCACCCGCAAGGCTATCGGAACCGCCGCCACAGTTGCCTTTATCGCCATCTACGCCCTGGTGATGATGGCGGTGGGAGGCATGCTGGTGGTCGGCCGCGGCACCGCCTTTGAACTGCCCTTCTACATTGTCGCCGGCGTGGGCTGGCTGCCTGTGGTCATGGCGCTGATCCGCTGGATGTCGAAGCCGGACACGGCCTAGGCCAGCCGGCGAGTGCCATGCAATTGCGGCGATGGTTTATCTCAGGGCCGGCGTCTCATCGTCCAACGCCAGGCTGCTGTTGTTGTCGTTCTCCGCAAAGGCCTCGACCGGGTCGGCGCTCGGCCACTCGAAGCGCAAGCCCGCAAGTGACATGCCGTCGCGGCCGCGTGCCTGGGCCACGCGCAGCAGGTGCAGCGCCCCCTCCCGGTCCAACCGCACGGCAATATCGCTCGCGACCCCGACGTCGCGCAGCGCATCCACGAAATCCAGCGTAGCCCTGAGAAGGCCGATCAGGCGGGGATCAAGTTCGCCGTCCATGCTGCTTCCTTCCGTTGCTGAGTTCGGAGAGAATTTACCGTCTGCACTCATTGAAAACATCCTCAAATTTCAACCTGAATTCGATTTCATTGCCGAACAGTAAAGACAGATCGTTAATCGGAAAAGGTTTTCCGCAGCGTCCCTCGGTAAAGAAATCCTTGCCGCAAATCCGAAAATCGCGCTGCCGGCGTTTCCGGCCTGCACATGAATCATGACTACAACCGATTTCATGCGCGAACCTGACCAGATCCCCACCTTGGCCGCCGGCCATGCCGTCATCGCGGGTGCGCTGGGCCTGTCGCTGGTGGTGATGCTGCCGCTCGCGGCACCTCCTGCCGCCCGCCTGCTGGCATGGCTGTTATGGGCCTGAAAACCGCAGCGCGCCGTTGACGCCCGGAGCGCGCGTCTCCCGCATCGCCGATGTCGCGCCAACCATCATCTGGACGGACGATGAGACACCGCAGAGCCGCACGAAAATGCTCTTAGGATGGGTCTTTGAGCGGCTTCGCTCGACCGCCTCAAGGCCCCCGCGGAGGCAGCATGTAGCCCACGGCAGTCATCACCACTGCCACTGCCATCACCACGACTAAGAGAAACTCATGCAGAATGGCTGTCCCCTGTTCCCAGCCTGCAGATCATTCCATGCAATCATTAAGATATTACCTAACGTAACTGAACGGCCTGATCGCAATCTGACATGTTCCGCATTGTCTGCGAGGCATCGCCGGAAATGTGCCGCCGGTGGGCTGAGGCTTCGGCCTTAAATGGTTCCCGACCTGCCCACGGAATCCCACAGACAACCTGGCACATCTGCAGCATCTACAAATTGCCGATGGTGCTTTTGGTTGTCATGATAGCCAGCGATCAAGGGAGAACCCGATGAAATTGCTGGAGACGAATGGCCGCCGCTACCTCTTTGTCATGGCGGTTGAAGCTGAATACGGGTCGGAACTCTCGCGGCGCTTCAGTCCGCTGTTCACGGGGGTCGGGCCGGTGGAGGCGGCGTCCGCGGCATCAGCCGCGTTGACAGGTCTGGCCGAAAGCGGGCGCTTGCCAGACTTTGTCGTGAGCCTCGGCTCGGCGGGCTCCAACACGCTCTCCCAGACGGACGTCTATCAGGTGTCCACCGTGAGCTACCGCGACATGGATGCCTCGGGCATCGGCTTCGCCAAGGGCGTCACCCCGTTTCTCGATATTCCCCCTGAGTTGCCATTGCTCGCCCCGCTCCAACATGTTCCGGCCAAGCGGCTGTCAACGGGAGCGAACATCGTCAGCGGCGCAGCCTATGCCAACATCGACGCCGACATGGTGGACATGGAAACCTTCGCCATCGCTCGGTGCTGCATGCGCCACCGCGTACCGCTCATCGGGCTCCGCGGCATTTCCGACGGAGCGAATGAACTGAACCACATCAGCGACTGGACGCAATACCTCCACATCATTGATGGGAAACTCGCGACCGTTGTTGACGGCCTGCTCTCCGGTTGAAGCTTCCGCGTGTGGACAGCCGGGACCACGGCCTCGCCGCCCCAGGCCACCAACACAGCATTAAAAAAGGACCAGGCATCTCTGCCAAGTCCTTGTTTTAAATGGTCGGAGCGACTGGATTCGAACCAGCGACCCCTATCCCCCCAGAATAGTGCGCTACCGGGCTGCGCTACGCTCCGACACGGCGCCGCTGTAGCATTGTTCAGTGGCAAGCGAAAGGGTTATTCGCCGCCTCATCGGCCCTGCGTAGGGTCGAGAATCCGTCGCGCTTCACCAAGGTCGCGCAGTGCCACGCGCAGCAGGTCGGCATGGCTTTCCGAGAGCCGGTTGACGACCACCCGAACCTCGCCAAGCGGAAGCAGGGGCTGTGCCGGAGCATCCGCCACCGGCGACACGGCCGCCTTGCCGTCCTTGCCGACGCGCGGCGCGGGCTTGGACATGCCGGGAGGCGGGGCAGACGCCATCTCGCCCTCGCGCTTTCGGGGTTCGATCTCGCCACGACCGACGCCCGCGACATAGGATGCGCCATCCTCCTTGAGGATCTTCTGCACGCCGCGGATGGTGTAGCCCTCCCGGTAAAGGAGGCCGCGGATGCCTTTCAGGAGCTCGACATCGGCAGGGCGGTAATAGCGCCGCCCACCGGCCCGCTTCATCGGCTTGATCTGCGAGAAGCGGGTTTCCCAGAAGCGCAGCACGTGCTGCGGAACATCCAGTTCCTCAGCCGCCTCGCTGATGGTGCGGAAGGCGTCGGGAGATTTTTCCACCATGCGGCATCCCTCCTTAGGATGCGGCGTGCCGCTGAAGCCTATTCTTCCTCGGAGCCGCCTTCGAGGCCATTGATGACGTTCTTCATCACCTGACTGGGACGGAACACAAGCACACGTCGGGGGGTGATCGGCACTTCCTCGCCGGTCTTCGGGTTGCGGCCAACGCGGCCGTTCTTCGACCGCACCATGAAGGTACCGAAGGACGAAAGCTTCACCGTCTGGCCATCCACCAGATGCTCGGACATCATGTCGAGCATGCTTTTGACCAGATCGGCGGACTCGCTGCGCGACAGTCCGATCTGACGGTGGACGGCTTCACTGAGATCGGCGCGGGTTAGCGTCTTGCCAGCCATTCAGAACCCCCTGGAAGGATTTATAAGCTACGGTGCGCGCCGCCGCTGGTCAACAGGAAAAATCGGGTAACTCAAGGGGTTACAGCAGAAGTTTCAATAGCGGGCCAGAACCGCGCCCCAGGTGAAGCCACCACCCATGGCCTCAAACAGGACAAGATCGCCCTTCCTGATGCGCCCGTCCTTAATGGCAACGTCGAAGGCCAGCGGGATCGAGGCAGCCGAGGTGTTGCCATGGCGGTCCAGCGTGATGACGATCCGGTCCTCCCGGATGCCCAGCTTGCGGGCGGTGCCCTCGAGAATGCGGCGGTTGGCCTGGTGCGGCACGAACCAGTCGACCTGGTCCGGCGTCACATGGGCCTGCTTCATCGCCTCGTCCATCACCGTGGCGATGTTGGTGACGGCATGCTTGAACACCTCGCGGCCTTCCATGCGGAGGTGGCCCACGGTCTGGGTGGTCGATGGTCCGCCATCGACGTAGAGCTTGTCGCTGTGCCGGCCATCCGAGCGGATGCGGGTCACGAGGATGCCGGGGCTCGACGGCAGATCGGCATGCGCCTCCGCCTTCAACACCACCGCACCGGCGCCATCGCCGAACAGCACGCAGGTGCCGCGGTCGGTCCAGTCCAGGATGCGCGAAAAAGTTTCGGAGCCGATGACCAGCGCACACTTGGCCTGGCCCACCTTCAGCATCGCGTCGGCCACGCTCAACGCATAGACGAAGCCGGAGCAGACGGCCTGCACGTCGAAGGCCGCGCCCTGCGTGATGCCGAGATCGTACTGCACCAGCGTTGCGGTGGCGGGAAACGTGTTGTCGGGCGTGGCAGTCGCCAGGATGATGAGATCAACTTCATCGGCCGCAACGCCTGCGTGTTCCAGCGCACGTCGTGCCGCAAGTGTTGCAAGCGTTCGCGTCGTCTCGCCCTCACCCGCGATGTGTCGTGATTTTATTCCGGTGCGCTCGACGATCCACTCATCGCTGGTGTCAACGATCTTGCTCATGTCGGCATTGGTCATCACGCGCTGCGGAAGCGCTGATCCGCATCCTGCGATGACGGACCTTGTCACGGTCTTCGTCTGATCGTTCATAGGCTGGGTTCCGCTTGGGCTTCAGGCTGCTTCAGAAGCCCCGTCATCAGTTCAACGTCGGTCTTGATCTTGTTCACGAGGTCGTTGCGCACGGTTTCCAGTGCCACGTCGATGGCAGTGGCGAAGCCCAGCGCATCGGTGCCGCCATGGCTCTTCACCACCACGCCGTTGAGGCCAAGAAACACGCCACCATTGTGCTTGCGCGGGTCCATGCGGTCCTTCAGGGCCCTGAAGGCACCTTGCGCCAGGAAGGCGCCGATTCTCGACAGAAGCGTGCGCTGCAGGCAGAGTCGGAGATAAGACGAAAGCTGCTTGGCCGTGCCTTCCGCCGCCTTGAGCGCAATGTTGCCAGTGAAGCCCTCGGTGACGACGACGTCCACCGTGCCCTTGCCAATGTCGTCGCCTTCCACGAAGCCGGCATATTCCATGGGAAGCTTCGAATCACGCAGGATGCGGCCCGCTTCCTTGACCTGCTCCTGGCCCTTGATCTCCTCGACACCGACATTGAGGAGCCCGACGGTGGGCTTCTCGACGCCCAGCAGGCAGCGCGCCATCGCTTCGCCCATCACCGCGAATTCGACGAGTTGCGAGGCATCGGCGCCAATGGTGGCGCCAACGTCGAGCACCACGCTCTCGCTCCTCATTGTCGGCCACATGGCGGCGATCGCCGGACGCGATATGCCGGGAAGGGTTTTCAGCACGAAGCGCGCCATGGCCATCAGCGCGCCGGTGTTGCCGGCCGAGACGGCGGCATCCGCCTCGCCCGTCCGCACCGCGTCGATCGCCAGCCACATGCTGCTCTTGCCGCGACCGTTGCGCAGCGCCTGGCTAGGCTTCGCATCCATCGTCACGAAGACTTCGGTGTGGAGGACCTCGGCGCGCTGCTTCAGCTTCGGGAAGCGCTCCAGCAGTGGGTCGATCCGGCTGCGGTCACCCACCAGCAGGAAGCGCAATTCGGGATGGCGCTCGGCAGCGAGAGCCGCCCCGGGAATCACCACCTCGGGGCCGGTATCACCACCCATCGCATCCAGGGCAATGGTCAATTTTTTCTTTGTCGTCAATGCTTTGCCGATACTCGCCCGTCGTGCCCCCTGATGCAGGCCGGAATCTGCCGCAACGTGATTCAAGGCTTAGGAGATTGCCTGGTGAAAGTCATTCCAAAAACCGCAATGACCGCTTCCTGCCAACGTCAGGTATCCTTCTTTGCGGCCAGCGCGGCAAAGGGCGAGGGTACCTTGGCGTCTTCGCCATCATCCTCGACATGGCCCGGAAAAGCCTCACCCGGCTTTTTTGGATAGGGGTCGAGATCGAGGGCCAAGGTCTCCGCCACCACCTCGCCAAGGTCGATCCAGCCATTGTCGATGGGGTCGGCATCGTCTTCCTGCTCGTTGTCGACAACCGCGCCATGCGGCAGGAAATAGCGGGCAAGCGGCACCGACACGGTCTCCCGGAAAGGCTCGAGGCTGACCACCGACACCTGCTCCATGTCAGCCGTGATGTGGCCCTCGAGCTTCATGCCGCCACCGCGCCAGGGCGTGGCCCGGATCTCGGCGGTCAGCGCATGCAGCGATGGAATCTTGAAACGCCTCGCCAGCGCCTTCAACTCCTCGGGGTCCGCCGAGAGCTTTTCGGTTGATCCCAGCTTGGGAACCCGGTCGACCTGCAACGGGCGGGAAAATTCCAACTGCGGCATGCGTTTCTTCATGGTGTGGGCTCCTTGAAAGTGACGTGCCCCCCGGCAATGGCAGCGGGGTCCTGCGCGGCAAGGTGGTTGCGTTGGTCCTGCACATAGGCAGCGAGCGGGACAGCGCCTTCGGCCTGCGGATCGTCCGGGAACACATTGCGGGCGACGGCGGCAACCAGCGCATCACCCTGCCCGGCCAGGGCCGCGTCATAGGCCGCGACCCGGCCATAAAAGACCTCCGCCATCTTCCGGACCTTCTTGCCGACAGACACATCGCCCACGCCGAGTTCGCGCAACGAACGGTCCATGTCGCGGAAGAACTCGTCCACCAGGGCCTGTCGAAAGCGGGGTTCTCCCCCCTTCAACCGGTCAAGGACGAGGTAGGTATGCAGCGCAACCATGTCGAATCGCCCGTCCAGCGTGTCCGCCACGCCCCAGTTCGCGTAGAAGGCGGGATGCCGTGCGGCAGCCACAATTGCCTCGTAACAGCGGCGATCAGGCTGCGGGGAGCGGTTGAAAAGTCGTTTCAGGATCATGTTATTGCGGCTAACGGAATAGATGGTTCACGAGTTTCTTATACGATTCCGCCGGTCAGGGGATTAGGAACAAGATTGCTGCCCATGCAGATTACCAAGACACGCTCCGCCACCACGCTTCTCGCCGCGGCGGGCCTTGCCCTTCTCCTTGCCGGCTGCTCGCCGGAAGTCGAGCACCGCGGCTACATGCCGAAGCCCGGCGCCTTTGACCAGATCTCCAACGGCATGTCCAAAATGGAGGTCGAAGGCATCATGGGCACGCCCTCGACCACGGCTTCGGTGCAGTACAAGGGCGACAGCTTCTATTACATCACCCAGATCACCACCAGCAAAGCCTTCCTCACCTCCGAGACGGACCGCACGGTCATCGCCATCCGCTTCAACGAGGACGGCAAGGTGAAGAGCTATGCCCAGTACGGTCTCCAGGATGGCCGGGTGATCGACATCAACACCAATTCCACCCCCGTCTATGGCGAGGACACCTCGATCATCAGCGCGCTGCTGCGCACCTCGAAGGGCACCCGCACCGCGCCCATGCTGCAAGGCAAGTTCTAGGAAGGAGCCGCCCCATGGATCTCATTCTCAGGGGCGGCCGTGTCATCGACCCTAGCCAGGGCCTGGACGGCATCCACGACGTGGGCTTCGCCAATGGCAAGGTTGCAGCCATCGCCCCCCGCCTCGACAGCGCCACGGCGCAGCTGCGGGACGTGTCCGGTCTTATCGTCTCGCCCGGTCTCATCGATCTCCACACTCATGTCTACTGGGGCGGAACATCGCTCGGCATCGACGCGGAGGCGTTCTGCCGCACCTCCGGCGTCACCACCGCGGTCGACACGGGCTCGGCCGGCCCCGGCAATTTCCTGGGCTTCCGCAAGCATGTGATCGAACGCTCCGAAGTGCGTATCCTGGCCTATCTGCATGTCAGCCACGCCGGCATCTATGGCTTCTCCAGCACCGTGATGGTGGGCGAGAGCGAGGACATCCGCCTCATGGACCCGGTGACCGCCGCGCAGGTCGCGGACGCCAACCGCGACGTCATCGTCGGCATCAAGGTGCGCGTCGGGCGGCACGCTTCGGGCGACCAGGGTGTGGCACCGCTCACCATCGCGCTTCAGGTGGCGGAAGAAACCGGCCTGCCGCTGATGGCCCACATCGACGAGCCGCCGCCCTCCTATGAGGAGGTGATCGCCATGCTGCGGCCAGGCGACGTGCTCACCCACGCCTTTCGCCCCTTCCCAAATTCTCCCGCCACGGTGCAAGGCACCGTGAAGCCCGCCGTGCTCGCTGCACGTAAGCGCGGCGTACTGTTCGACATCGGCCACGGCATGGGCTCCTTCGCCTTCAAGACGGCGCGCGCCATGCTGGCCAACGGCTTCCCGCCGGACACCATCTCGTCGGACGTCCATGCGCTTTGCATCAACGGCCCGGCCTTCGACCAGGTCACCACCATGTCGAAGTTCCTGTGCCTCGGCATGAGCCTGCCTGATGTCATCAAGGCCTCGACGGAAAACGCTGCCTTCGCGCTGAAACGGCCGGAGCTCGGTAGCCTGAAGCCCGGCAGTGTGGGCGATGCGACCATCCTCTCGGTGGACGAGGGCACGTTCGATTATGTCGATGTGATGGGCGAGCACCTCGAAGGCCGCCAGCGCATCACCTCGCGCGGGGTGGTAATCGGCGGCAAGTGGTGGCACCCCACGCCATAGTCCGTCAGCCCGGCATCAGGAACCCTTCACAATCGCCTCGATCTCATCATAAGCCGCTGGCGTCGCGGCGATTAGGCTGTTGCCGTTGAACAGACCGTCATTGGCAAGAAAATCGCTGACCCTTGCACCCGCTCCCTCGCAGACGGCGATCGCCCCCATCGCATCCCATGACTTGATGAGCGGCTCGAAAAAACCGACAAGGCGGCCCGCTGCCACATAGCAGAGGCCGAGTGCGCCGGAGCCATCCCGGAAGAACATGCCTCCTGCTTCCAGCAGGCGCGTGAAGCCGGGAAGGAAATCGCCCGGGCCGCTTTTTGGCGAATAGCCCGCATAGGTCAGGCCGTTGCGCACCGACGTGGAGGAGGTCACCCGGATCGGCTTGCCATTGAGTGTCGAACGGATGCCGCGGCCACCAGCGAAGAGCTCGTCACGCGCCGGTGCGAAAACCATGCCGAACTGGATGACCCCATTCTGCATGAAGCCGATCGACACGCACCAGCTGGACATACCCAAGATGAAGGGCTGCGTTCCGTCGATCGGATCGACCACCCAGATGCCCTGCCCCGCGGTATATTCCGTGGGCTGGGTTTCCTCGCCGAGAAAAGCGTCCTCAGGATAAGCCTTGGCAAGACGGTCGCGGATCAGCAGCTCGGTGTTGAGGTCCGCCTCGCTGGCGAGATCCTGTGGGCCCTTGTTCTGCACGGTGAGCTGGTCGCGGGCGTTGAAATAGCCGAGCGCCGTGGCGCCCGCCTCGCGTATCAACGCCAGGCCAAATTCAAATCTCTCGTTCATCTCAATCCTTCCAGAGCCAGGCCGCACCGCGCACGCCGCTCGCATCACCATGCTTGTTGCGCAGGATGGGCGTGTGGAACACGGTGGAGAATGTGCGCACCGCGAGCGCCGGCGGCAGGTCTTCATACAGTTCGTCGACGTTCGACATGCCGCCGCCCATGACCAGCACATCGGGGTCCAGCGCATTGACCACGGTCGCAAGGCCTCTGGCCACGCGGTCGATGTAGCGCCGCCACAGAAGATTGGCGAGGTGGTCACCATCGCGCTTGAGCGCCATGATCTCGGCCGCTTTCATCTGGCCACCCTTGTGCTCCGTGTACTGAGCTTCAAAGGCTCTACCTGAGCACCACGTCTCGATGCAGCCAACGCGACCGCAGTAACAGGGCTTTCCGGGAATCTCGGTTGTATCCGGGAAGGGAAGCGGATTGTGCCCCCATTCACCAGCAGAATTGTTGGGTCCGTGGTGGGCGCGGCCATTGACGGCGATGCCGGCACCGACGCCGGAGCCAAGGATCACCGCGAAGACCACGTTGTAGCCAGCCCCTGCCCCGTCCACCGCTTCGGACGCCGCAAAGCAGTCGGCGTCATTCTCGACCCTGAGCTCGCGTTCGAGCGCCTTGCGGAGATCTGCCTCCACCGGCTTGCCGAGAATCCATGTCGAACTCGCGCCCTTGCCGAGGCGGCTCTTCGGCTCCAGCGAACCCGGAATGCCGATGCCCACCTGCCCCTTGCGCCCGGTCTTCGCCTCCAGCGCATCGACCATTGTGCGGATAGCCTTCAGGCATCCTTCATAGTCATGGCGCGGCGTCGCCTCGCGCAGGCGCAGCAACTCACGCCCGTCGCGCTCCATCGCCACACCCTCGATCTTGGTGCCGCCCCAGTCGATTCCGATCAGCATGTCCCCGCTCCCCTCGGTATCATCTCGCCGCGACCGACTTCGAATTGCAAGCAAAAGAAAACCCCGCGCGGGTTGCACCGCGCGGGGCTCGATTGTCGGTTCGTGGAGCTTAGTGACCGGCGAGAACGGCCAGCAACAGCAGCGCCACGATATTGGTGATCTTGATCATCGGGTTCACGGCGGGGCCCGCCGTGTCCTTGTAGGGGTCGCCGACGGTGTCGCCCGTCACCGAGGCCTTGTGGGCATCGGACCCCTTGAAGTGCTTCACACCGTGGGAATCCACGAAGCCGTCCTCAAAGGACTTCTTCGCATTGTCCCAGGCGCCGCCGCCCGCCGTCATGGAGATGGCGACGAAGAGGCCCGTTACGATCACGCCCATCAGCATGGCGCCCACGGCCGCGAAGGCCGCGGCCTGGCCGGCGATGGCGTTGATGACGAGGTAGACGACGATCGGCGAGAGCACCGGCAGGAGCGACGGGATGATCATTTCCTTGATCGCCGCCTTGGTCAGCATGTCCACGGCACGGCCGTAGTCAGGCTTGTCCTGACCGGTCATGATACCCGGCTTCTCCTTGAACTGGCGGCGCACCTCGACGACCACCGACTGGGCCGCACGGCCCACCGCAGTCATCGACATGCCACCGAACAGGTAGGGAAGAAGACCGCCGAACAGCAGGCCGACCACCACCCACGGGCTCGACAGCGAGAAGTCGACCGGCACGGCGCTGAAGTAGGTCTTGAGGTCCTGCGTATAGGCGGCGAACAGCACCAGCGCACCGAGGCCCGCCGAACCGATGGCATAGCCCTTGGTCACGGCCTTGGTGGTGTTGCCGACCGCGTCAAGCGCGTCGGTGTTGTGACGCACTTCCTTCGGCAGGCCCGCCATTTCGGCGATGCCGCCAGCGTTATCCGTCACCGGGCCGAAAGCGTCGAGCGCCACGATCATGCCGGCGAGTGCGAGCATGGTGGTGACTGCCACGGCGGTGCCGAAGAGGCCGGCGAGGCCGTAGGTGACGATGATGCCGGCGATGATGACGAGGGCCGGAAGGGCCGTCGCTTCCATCGAGACCGCAAGGCCCTGGATCACGTTGGTGCCATGACCGGTGATCGAAGCTTCGGCGATCGAGTTCACCGGACGCTTGCCGGTGCCGGTGTAGTATTCGGTGATGTAGATGATGGCCGCGGTGATCAGCAGGCCAACCACGCCGCACCAGAACAGACTCATCGGGGTGAAAGCCTTTTCCGGCGTGCCGAGGGCAACGTCCATGCCGCCGAACACCAGGTTGATCACCGGGTAGATGGCGATGAGCGAGAGAACGCCGGTGGCCAGCACGCCCTTGTAGAGGGCGCCCATGATGTTGTTGGACGGACCGAGCTTCACGAAGAAGGTGCCGATGATCGAGGTCACCACGCAGGCGCCGCCGATCGCCAGCGGAAGTACCATGCCGGCGAGCTTGTAGGCGTCCGGAAGGGCGATGGCCGCGAGCACCATGGTGGCCACGGTGGTCACCACATAGGTCTCGAACAGGTCGGCCGCCATGCCGGCGCAGTCGCCGACGTTGTCACCGACGTTGTCGGCGATGGTCGCGGGGTTGCGCGGGTCATCCTCGGGGATGCCGGCCT
>CANJMQ010000058.1 GCA_947475225.1 Bradyrhizobiaceae bacterium | reverse complement strand
TTCAGGTCGAAGGTGTTGATCGCCACGTCGCCGATGTCGGCCACCTGGAAGGACTCGAAGGGCTTGGCCCTGGTCGCCATGTTGTAGGGACGGATCATGCAGGACTCGGCCCTGATCTGGCGCGGCCCATGGCGCGTGCCGGAGCGGTTCGAGGACCCGATGTCGATGGGCACGCCGACGAAGCACACGTCAAGGCCCTTGGCTGAGCCTTGCGAGGGCAGCCGCATCATGGTTGCGGGTCCGGCGAAGCGCGGCATGTCGTTGCCGCCGAGCGGCTGGTTGAACTGGGTCATCTGCGGAACACTCCTTGCGTCGGCGCGCATGATAGTGCCGTCACGGCCCGCTTCAACCCCCTCCCCGGAACAGTCAGGCGGTGCGGTGCGTCAGCGCCGCGAAGGGCACCATCTGGTGGCTGCCGGAATCCCACAGGGTGAGGCGCACACAGGCAAGGCTCTGCCACAGCGTGAGGCGGCCAATGGAGCGCAGTTCGGGATAGTCCGCCAGCGCCTCCGGCAGGCGGTAGAAGGGAATGCGGCTCGAGAGGTGGTGGAGGTGATGGATGCCGATGTTTCCGGTGAGCCACATCAACCAGCGCGGCAGGTCGTAGAAGGAGCTGCCGTGCAGCGCCGCATCCGGGTGCGACCAGTCAATATCCCGCTCCCAATAGGTCTGCTCGAACTGGTGCTGCACGTAGAACAGCCAGACGCCGACCGAGGCGCCGATCACAATCATCGGAAGATAGAGCAGCAGGAAGGTCGAAAGCCCCAGGAGCGAGATGACGAACGCGAAGAACGCCGCGATGCCGAGGTTGGTGAGCATGGTGCTGAGCCACGGCATGCGGCCCAGGCGGGCGCCGCCCACCGGCAGGCGATGCTGGAGCAGAAACAGGAAGGTGGGCCCCAGGCCGAACATCACCAGCGGATGGCGGTACATGCGATACTTCAGGCGGCCCCAGCGGCTGCGGGCAAGATATTCATCGATGGTCAGCGTGTCGATGTCACCCATGCCGCGCCGGTCAAGGTTGCCGGAGCCCGCGTGATGCATCGCGTGCGAGTGGCGCCAGAAATCATAGGGCGTGAGAGTGAGGACGCCGAGGACGCGGCCCGTCCAGTCATTGGCGTTGCGCGAGGAGAAGAAGGCATTGTGGCCGCAGTCGTGCTGGATCATGAACAGCCTGACGAGCAGCGCGCCCGAGGGAACGGCCAGCAGTGCTGGCAGCCAGGGGCTCACCCCCGCCATCAGCCACATAGCGGCCCACAGGGCGACGAGCGGCAGCACCGTAACCGCCAGTTCGAAGGCGGCGCGTTGGTCATTCGGGGTCTTGTAGGCATTGAGCCGGAGTTTCCAGCCATGCGGGCCGACGGTCATGCGGAGATATCTCAGGAATTTCGGGAGAAAGTGCCGCTGACCAGGCCACCGGCGATTGACGGTCTTCGAAGGCGATCCGACGCTGGCAAGTCGTGAACCGTGCAGGCTTCCACCCAAATATGGGCCGGGCGCGCCCGGTTTACAACCGCAATGATGAAACGCCGGGGACGCGGCAGCGGCGCGGGCATTCCATCGCAACTCTGGAACAAATGGAGGGCACACAGCGTAACTGGAATGCGAAGCCTGCGGGGAGGATGCCTCAACACCGTACCCCGTCTTGCAGGTCTTCCCGCCCCTGCCCCATGGAAGGATGAACCCCATGAAACCCGTTCTGCTTTCGCTCCCGCTCGCCGCCTCGGCGGTGTTCTTCGCTTCCGCCGGCCTTGCCGCCGGCATGCTCACCGACGCGAAGGGCATGACCCTCTACGTTTTCGACAAGGACACCAAGGGAATCTCCAGTTGCTACGGCGCCTGCGCCACGATGTGGCCGCCCTATCTCGTCAACGGCGAGAAGGCCAAGGGAGAGGGCTGGTCCATGACCAAACGGAAGGATGGCGCCGAGCAATGGGTCTATGATGGAAAGCCGCTCTATTTCTTCGCCACGGACATGAAGGCCGGAGAGGCCGCGGGCGATGGCATCAAGGGCGTCTGGCACGTCGTCAAGGAATGAGTGCGGGCGTCCGGGGTTGTTCCCCGGACGCCCATTCCACCGGGTCTCAGTTCGTTGCCGTGCCGTTGGCCAGCCAGGCGGCGCATTCGGGCCCCAGTTCCGCGATGGCGCGGGCGTCATAGGCGCCGATTTCATCCGGCGTCAGGGTTCCCTGCCAGCGGCCGTTGGTGCCCTTGTTGATGAAAGTGGTCGCCCCGCCCTCCCAGATGCTGCCACCCAGTGGCGCCGCGAGGTGCGCGTGTTGCTTCATCCAGTCGAAGCTCGAGTGCTCCACCACCCTGGCCATGGTGGCCTCGTCGAGCGTGATGCCGAGGAAATCGGCGATCTGCCGGACCGAGCCTGCGAGATCACGCTTCATGTCGTTGAAGTGGATGAGCATCACATTGGGCAGGTGACGCAGGTTCCACCAACTGCGCACATTCGGCCAGAAGGGCCACAGCGGATACCCGTCCCAGGCGAACCATTCGCGATAGAATTCATGCACCGACTCGGACGGCCGTTTCAGCTGCGGGCCGACACGGCCCGGCGTGTTGTTGAACATGTCGAACACCTCGGGCTTGAAATTGGCGAGGTGGTTGAACGCGCTCCACACCGCATCGCGCCCGTCGCGGCCGATGTAGAGATATTTGGCCTTGGGCGAGACCACCATGGCATCAGCGGGAAGATGCGTCTTCACCGAGCGCCGGTGCGGCTGCTGCTTCACCGCCTCGATCGCTTCCTTCGGCATGATGCGCAGGTCGAGCCAGGGCGACAGCATCGGCACGTTGATGTCCTCCGCGCCGTGGTGGATGAGCTGGGCCACGATCTGCTGCGTCCAGGTGGTGCCGGACTTGGCCCAGGTGGCAACGATCACATCGTCGTCCCGGAAATTGAAGTCGTTCCACACGGTCGAGTCCATGTGGTGGTTGTGCATCTCGCGGGCCTTCTTCGGCCACTCGGTGAGGGGGGCGGTCGTCATGGGGGCATTCCTCCAGATTTGTAAGCTGCCTTGCCGGGCTGTTCCCTCCCGGCCGGGTCGATCGGTGGCGAACGTCAGTGCACGAACAAAAACGGGGTCCGCATGGCGGACCCCGTTCACGGTCAATCTTCGACCATTCAGAGAACTGTCACACGTGATCCGACCTTAACGTGCAAATAGAGTTCGCTCACGTCCTCATTGAGCATGCGAATGCAACCAGAGGAGGCTGCCTTGCCGATGGAAGAAGGCTCGTTGGTGCCGTGGATGCGGTAGATGGAGGAACCGAGATAGATTGCACGCGCGCCGAGCGGGTTTCCGGGGCCACCTGCCATATAGGCGGGGAGCTCGGGGCGGCGCTTCCTCATGTCCGCCGGCGGGCGCCAGTCCGGCCACTTGACCTTGGAGGAGACCTGGTGCGAGCCCTTCCACTCGAAGCCCTTCTTGGCGGTGGCGACGCGGTACATCACCGCCTGTCCGTCACCCAGCACGAAGTAGAGCCGGTTCTCGCGGGTGTTGATGATGATGTCGCCGGGGCTGGCCGCGGCCGCGAAGGCCACGAGCTTGCCGCGCCTGAAGCCCTGGACCTCGCTGGTCACCTCATTCGGATTGGCGGAGGCCGGGACGATGGTGACGCCCTGGACGGCACCATCCTGCTGGCTGGGGGCGATCTGGCCCGCCCATGCGGCAGTGGCGAAAAGGCTGAGCCCGAAGGCGGCGGCGGCGATTGTGGCGAAGAGCTTGTTCATGGCCGTGTTCCCTTGATCCCTGTGTTGCCGGTTGCCGCCTTCCTAAACCGCCGGGCCTGAACCAGTTCTGGCTGCTGCGTTTATCTGGCGTTCATCTTGCTTTCGATGACTGAGCTTGTAACCTTGGGGCCGGCCGGGTTCTGTGCCGGGCATCACACGGCGAAAAATCTTGGATGACATCGAACAGAAATATGCCGGCCTCGAAGATCCCGGCATCCGCGACTTCCTGATCGCCGGGGAGCGCTTCTACCCGCCCGATGCCGTGACCTTCACCATGGCGGAGCAGCGCGCCTTCTATGACCGCTACTGCGCGCATTTCCGAAAGCCCCGGCCCGCCGGCGTTGCCACCGAGGACCTGCGCTATGCGAACGTGCCCTGCCGTCACTACCGGCCGAAGGGTGCTGCCGGTGCGCCGCTCATGGTCTATCTCCACGGCGGCGGCTTCGTGCTGGGGGGGCTCGACAGCCATGACGACGTCTGCGCCGAGCTTTGCGACGGCGCCCGGATCGAGGTGGTGGCGGTCGCCTACCGGCTGGCGCCCGAGCACCCCTTCCCCGCTGCCTTCGAGGATTGCTGGGCCGCGCTGAAGGCGATCGCCTCCACCAATGCCGAGATCATCGTCGGCGGCGACAGCGCGGGCGGCAACCTGGCCGCCGCGCTGGCCATCAGGGCCCGCGACGAGGAGGCGCCGCGCCTCAAGGGGCAGGTGCTGATCTACCCCGGCCTCGGCGGCGACATGAGCCGCGGGTCCTACGTGACACAGGCGACTGCGCCCGGACTGTCGACGGCCGATGTCCATTTCTACCGTGACACATACAGGGGCGGCGGCGCGAAATTCGCCGAGCCGCTGCGCGAGACGGACTACAGGGGCCTGCCGCCCGCCTTCCTGGTGGCCGCGGCCATCGACCCGCTGCATGACGACTGCTTCGCCTATGCCGAAAGGCTCGCCGCCGCCGGGGTTCCGGCGATGGTGCGCGACGAGCCGCAGCTCGTCCACGCTTTCCTCCGTGCACGGAACATGAGCTTGCCCGCGCGCGCCAGCTTCGATGCCATCACCGCCGCCTGCGCGAGCCTCGCGCATTTTGGCCGCCTTCCGCCTGAGAGGACCTGAATGACCATCACGACCAAGACCGAATTTCCCCATCCGGTGAAGGAAATCGAGAACCTGTGGATCCCGCTCTCCGACGGCACGAAGCTGGCGGCGCGCATGTGGATCCCGGAGGATGCCGAGACCAATCCGGTTCCGGCACTGCTCGAATATCTGCCCTACCGCAAGCGCGACGGCACGCATGTGCGCGATGCGCTGACGCACCCTTACTTCGCCGGCCACGGCTATGCCGCGATCCGCGTCGACATGCGCGGCAATGGCGACTCGGAAGGCTTGATGCTCGATGAGTATGCCCTGCAGGAACAGGACGACGCGCTCGAGGTGATCGCGTGGCTGGCGGCGCAACCCTGGTGCAACGGCAAGGTGGGGATGTTCGGCATCTCGTGGGGCGGCTTCAACGCGCTGCAGGTGGCGGCGCGAAAGCCCCCGGCGCTGAAAGCCATCGTCACCATCTGCTCCACCGACGACCGCTACGAGGATGACGTCCACTACAAGGGTGGCACGGTGATCAACGAGATGCTGGGCTGGGCGGCCACGATGCTGGCCTATTCCTCGCGCCCGCCGGACCCCTTGATCGTTGGCGAGCGCTGGCGCGAGATGTGGATGGAGCGGTTGGAGAATGAACCCTTCCTGATCATCCCCTGGCTCTCGCATCCGCATCGCGACGCATACTGGAAGCATGGCTCGGTGTGCGAGGACTTCGCCAAGGTGGAGGCGCCCACGCTGGTGGTGGGCGGCTGGAACGACGCCTATTCCAACGCCGTGCCGCGCCTGATGAAAGGCCTGCGCACCACGCGGAAAGCCATCATCGGGCCATGGGCGCACAAGTACCCGCACTTCGCGGTGCCTGAACCGCGGATCGGCTTCCTGCAGGAATGCCTGCGCTGGTGGGACCAGTGGCTGAAGGGCGCGGCCACCCAGATCTCGCGCGACCCGGACTATCGCTACTATGTGATGGAGCCATGGAAGCCCGGCTCCTTCCCCACCAGGATCGAGGGCCGCTGGATCGGCGACAGCTTCTGGGGCTTCGGCCATGTCGAGATCAAGAAGTGGTGGCTCAACACCGGCGGCATCGGGCCGAAGGCGGGCACCGAGACGCCACTCTCCATCTGCTCCAAGCAGACGACGGGGGCAGACGGCGGGGAATACTGCATCATCTGGCTCGGACCGGAATTCCCCGGCGACCAGGCCAAGGACGATGCGCAGTCGATCACCTTCGAGACGCCAGCGCTGGTGACCGACATCGACATCGTGGGCCAGCCGGCACTCGATCTCGAATTCTCGGTCGACAAGCCGTTGGCGCATATCGCAGTCAGGCTCAATGACGTGTGGCCGACGGGCGAAGTCTCACGCATCACCTATCACCTGCAGAACCTGTGCATGCGCGACAGCCGCGAGAACCCGATGCCGCTGGAACCCGGCAAGCACTATCGCATGAAGATCAAGCTGGACGACATCGCGTGGCGGGTACCAAAGGGGCACAAGCTGCGGGTTGCCATCTCAACCTCCTACTTCCCGATGATGTGGCCGGCGCCGGAGGCCGCGACGGTGACGGTCTATGCCGGAAAGTCGCAGCTGCACCTGCCGCTCAGGAAGGACGTGGCGGGCGAGTCGCCCGTCACATGGCCCGAGGCCGAAGCAGCGGCACCGGTGGACCAGACGGAGATAAAGCCCGCCTGGAACAAGCGCGACACGGTGACCGACCCCGAGACAGGCGAACTGAGGATCGAGATCGTCGATGACTTCGGCGAACAGGAACTGCACCCGCATGGGCTGGTGATCGGCGGCGCGGGGCGCGAGACATATTCGATCATGCCCGACGACCCGCTCTCGGCGCGGATGGAGACGCACTGGACGGAGACGCGCCGCCGCGGCGACTGGAACATTCGCACCGAGACCTACGGGCGGCTGACGTCGACCGCGGGGCACTGGATCGTGTGGGGCAAGATCGAGGCCTATGAGGGCGATGCGCTGGTCTTCGAGCGGGAGTTCAACGAGGAGATCCCGAGGTTGCTGCAGTGACGCGCATCGACAGGGTGAGCCCCACGAGCCGCCTGCCCCTGCTTCTGCGCATTCTCATCACCGGGCTCGCCGGAGCCACCGCGGCGGATATCGGGCGGACCATCTACCAGTGGCTCACCGGATTTCCGGCGGTGAACTGGAGCGTCACCGGGCGGTGGTTCCTGATGGTGCTGAAAGGCCAGCCCTATGTTCCCGACATCGGCGCGGCACCGGCGCTGCCCAATGAGCTGATTGCCGGGCATGCGGCCTACTATACGATCTCGGTGATTTTCGCAGGCGCCTACCTGTTGCTGCTGAAGGCGATGAAGCGGGAGCCTTCGCTATGGAGCGGCCTGCTGTTCGGCTGGGTGACCATGGTGTTTCCCTTCCTCATGCAGATGCCGCTGATGGGGATGGGGGTGCTGGCCAGCGCCACGGCGACGCCATGGCTGATCATCGGCCGCACGCTGGTGCACCATTCGAGCTTCGGTCTGGGGCTGGCACTGGGGGCGATGGTGACCCGCTCCAAGTAGCAATCTTGCGGGCTTGCGCCGGGGTGACGGCAAGAGGGGTGCAATCGTTCAAGGCATTTTTTCCTTGACTTTTTATTCCTAGAAATCTATATCCACAGCCATGGTGATGTTCCTCACATGGCTGGTCGGATGGGTGCTAGGCAAGCTGGGCGATCAGCTTGCCCATGAAGGCCTCGCACTTCCTGAGTTCGGACGTTTCGATCCACTCATCGGGTTTGTGGGCCTGCTCGATGGAGCCTGGGCCGCAGATGACGGCCGGGATTCCGATCTGCTGGAAGAGGCCCGCCTCGGTGCAGTAGCTCACCGCATGGGTGGAATTGGCGCCTGCGAGATGAAGGGCCAGCGACTCCGCCGGACTGTCCTTCTCCGGCGCGAGGCCCGGAACGCTGTTCACCGCCTCGGTGGCGATTCCCGTCTCGGGCGCCACCTTCTTCATCGCCGGCTCCAGCCTGCGGGAGAAGGTGTCGAAGCGATGCGGCACATAATTCAGGTCCGCGGTCGGCAGCAGCCTCGTCTCCCACTGGAAGGAACACTTGCGCGGAATGATGTTCTTGGCGGTGCCGCCATCGATGACGCCGACATGGATGGTGGAATAGGGCGGATCGAAGCGGTGGGTGGGATCGCCCACCTCGATCAGGTGCTCGCGGATGCGGCCCATCTCGGACAGGAGCTCGCCCGCCACAAGGATGGCGTTGACGCCGTGGTGGGTGAGGCTGGAGTGCGCCTCGTGGCCCGTGACCTCGGTGAAAAACGTCACCGCGCTCTTGTGGGCGTTGACGACCTTCATGGAGGTCGGCTCGCCGACGATGACGGCGCGGGGCTTCGGCAGATTGTCACGCAGGTGGGCAACCAGCGGGCGGACACCCTTGCAGCCCACCTCCTCGTCACAGGAAAGTGCCAAGTGGATGGGCGACGTCAGGTTGGCCTTGAGGAAGTTCGGCACCTCGGCGAGGCAGACGGCGAGAAAGCCTTTCATGTCGCAGGTGCCGCGGCCGAACAGCCTGTCGTCGCGCGCCGTGAGTTCAAAGGGATTGCTCGTCCAGGGCTGGCCGTCGACCGGCACCACGTCAGTGTGGCCCGACAGCACGATGCCGCCGGCAATGGCGGGGCCGATGGTGGCGAAGAGGTTGGTCTTCCTGTTCGCCTCATAGTCGACGCGGAAATGCGCAACACCCCAGCCATCGAGATAGTCCTCGACGAATTCGATGAGCGGGATGTTGCCGTCACGGCTCGTCGTGTCGAAGGCGATGAGGCGGGCCAGCATCTCCTCGGTGGAATAGCGTTTGCCTGTCATGATCTGCTTCAGTTGATGGCGTGCTTTTCGTGCGGGCTGTCGAGCGAGAAGGGCGGAATCTCGACATTGATGAATTGGCCGGAGGCAAGCTGCATCTGGTAGGCGCCGGCCATGAAGCCTGACGAGGTCTTCAACGGGCAGCCAGAGGTATAGCTGTAGCTGTCGCCCGGGCTGATGGCGGGCTGCTCTCCCACCACGCCTTCCCCGCGCACCTCCTGCACGTGGCCCATGGCATCGGTGATCTTCCAGTAGCGGGTGCGCAGCGTCACCGTCTCACGGCTGTGGTTTTCGATGGTGATGGAATAGGCCCAGACGTAATGGCCCTCCTCCGGCTTGGACTGGCCGTCGAGATATTTGGGTTGGACGATGACCTTCACGCCCTGGGTGATGCTTTCATACATGGCGGCAGTTTAGCCCATATCGCAGGGTTTTCCACAGCGAAGACACTTGCCAAGGGCTTGGCATTTCAGCCATGTGATGGACATGGGAACCCGTTCCGAAACCCGTGGCATCCTGCCGGCACGCGCCATCGCCCGCTATTGCGAGGAGGGGCTGATCCGGCTTGCCCGCCCGGCGGACGCCGACCAGATCCAGCCTGCCAGCCTCGACCTGCGGCTGGGGGGCTGGGCCTATCGCGTGCGCGCCTCCTTCCTTCCCGGTCCGCGCGCCACGGTGGCGGAACGGGTGCAGGAACTCGCCCTGCACCGCATGCCGCTGACCGATGGCGCGGTGCTGGAGACGGGCTGCGTCTACATCGTGCCACTGCAGGAAGGGCTGAAACTGCCGAAGGGTGTTGCCGCTGCGGCAAACCCCAAGAGTTCGACCGGTCGGCTGGATATCTTCACCCGCGTCATCACTGACTATGCGCAGGAATTCGACAAGGTGCCGGAAGCCTATGAGGGCCCGCTCTATGCCGAGATCTCGCCGCGCACCTTCCCCATCCTTGTGCGCGAGGGCTCGCGCCTGTCGCAGATCCGCTTCCGGCAGGGTGCGAGCCTTGCCACCGATGCGCTGATCCGCGAGTTGCATGACAAGGAAGGGCTGATCTCGTCCGGCGAGGTGAACATCGACAATGGGCTTGCCCTTTCGGTCGATCTCTCGACGCTGGGCGTGGACGGGCCGGTGGGCTTCCGCGCCAAGCGCCATGCCGGCCTGGTCGACGTTGACGCCAAGGGCGCGCTGGCCGTTCACGATTTCTGGGAGCCGATCTGGCAGCGCGGCTCTCTCGTGCTGGACCCCGATCAGTTCTACATCCTCGCCTCCAAGGAGGCGGTGCGCGTGCCGCCGGCCTTCGCCGCCGAGATGGTGCCGTTCAACCCGCTGGTGGGCGAGTTCCGCGTGCATTATGCCGGCTTCTTCGACCCCGGCTTTGGACATTCGTCAGGCCACGGAGAAGGCGCCCGGGCCGTGCTGGAAGTGCGGAGCCACGAAGTGCCCTTCATCCTCGAGGACGGGCAGATCATCGGGCGGCTGGTCTATGAACCGCTGACCGAAGCGCCCGAGCAGGTCTATGGCCAGGGCATTGGCTCCAACTACCAGCGACAGGGTCTCAAGCTGTCAAAGCACTTCAAGGCTTTCGACCCCGCGCAGCGCTGAGGCCGGCGCACTTACTAACGCCTCAACACGCGATACCCGGCAATTGCCGATTGAACGCGCAGCAACCTGCAAGGAGCTTGGGCTGCCGGGATGGCGAGACGGTTTGTTCTCCAGTGTTGAGCGGCTCTACTGGTCCGGAGATCCCACGAATGTTACACCAAGGTGAGATCTGCCTTCACCGATGACCATGATTGCGCCGACAGGGCGAATGCCTGGGATCAGGCAACTGGGCTTTCCGGGGGGCTCACAACAGCGAAACTGCCATGGCCGGCGCTTCCACTCTGACCTTCGAGAAGCTGGACAAGCTGACGACCGACACCTGCACACAATATCCGGCGGCCTGTACTAAATAGGCAAACACGTGAGACGGCGGAGCACCCACTCTGCCGCCGGCCTTCGCAGCCGAGATGGTGGTTTCATTCAGTCATTTTATGCACGCAATTCGGGTGCATTGCGCAGGCCTCTTCGAGTCTGCGCAGCGCTGCGGCTGCTGAAGCCACCAATTCCCTTTGCAATATTTTCTGATCGTCAGCGCCGCGACAGGGAATGTAGGGCATGGTTTTCTCGTAACCTCTACAAGCGATGTCCCTCAGGGACGCGCAACGGCAACAGGAGTAGACCATGATCGACCGCAGAAAGCTTCTTTCCACCCTTGGCCTGGGTGCGCTTGCACTCTTCGCAACCGCTGCCGCGGTGAAGGTGTCCCCGGCATTCGCCGATGAAGATGGTGGCAGCGAGGGCGGCGGCAATGGTGGCAGCGGCGGCTCTGGCAGCAGCGACTCCACCGGCAGCGACGACGCCGGCGGTGACGATGATTCCAATGATTCGAGCGACGATTCGAGCGATGACTCGAACGATGACTCGAACGACTCCAGCGACGACAGCGCCGGCGGCCCCGACAACGCGAGCGACGATGACACCACGACCACCCAGCCTGCCTTGAACGGTTCAAGCAAGGACTGTGCAGCCGGCACGAACTGCACCAAGGGCTGAGCCCCTCGCTCTTTCTGCAGACTGACGACTGCTTCGGCGGGGCCCCCAATGCCCCGCCGGTTTTCGTTGATGGCTGGGCGCAGCCTGCCACTCCGAGGCGAATGTGCGGTCGCCGATGACACCTGACCCTCAAAGGCGACGGCCGGTTCGCGGCTGGTGCTCCTGACGCGGCAAGGCCTCGCCAAGCTCCTGAAGGTCGAACCCGAATTATCCGTGCAGTGCCTCGCAGTCCCCGTGGCTCAAGATGCTGTGGACGAGCGACGAGACGAGGAACATGGGCAGCCAGTACAACTTGGTACAATTTGGTACAACTTTGTACAACCTGCGCGACGTGTGGGCAGACATGAACCCGGCCCCATCCAGAGATTTCGTGACGCCGCTCCGCGCGAGAGAATTTCGATTCATTCCTCTCCTGCTTGCATATTGAAAAGAGATTCGAGTTACACCTACGTATTTTATCTTGCCACGATGTACATCGGCGCGGTATGCGAGATCACGGACCACGTCGGAACGATGATCCGTGTTTCGGCCTCCTGCAACTGATCTGCAGGGAAAAGCGGAGCGTATCAGGCTCGTCTTCAGGAGTGTCTCAATGCTTGAATTTGCCTTCCTCTCGGCGTCCGTCGCGTCTCTTGCCTTGGCTGGCGTCGCCTGCCTGAAGCAGAAATGCGCCTGCCAGGCGGCATCGGTCACTCCCCGTCGGTGAAACGCCGATGTAGTCACGCTTCGGCGTGGTCTAGGCGAACCGAGGCACTTTCGTAACACCCTCCGAGCGAACTGTGACGCGCTGCCCTTGCGGGGTGGCGCTTATTTCCTTTCGTCAATGGCAATCGGCTTGACGAAAAATCATCATCCGGTCTTTAACATCCCGGCATTCGGCGGAAGGTGAGGATGACAGAAGATCCGAGTTCACCCAGATACCAGATGGGCATTGGAATGGCGTTTCTCGCGGCGGTGGCCCTGACCTGTGGCCTGGCCGTTGCCATCCAGTTGTTTTTTTGAAGCCACGCTGACTTTGCACTCCGACGATGGGGAGGCGCCGTGCGTAAACACACGTCATGCCCAACCCAGGGGCGAATAGTCCACTTGCCCTCTGCAAGGCTTCGGACTGAGAGTGGCCGGCATCTCAATACCGGCCATCTCCATGACCCCTGAATTAAAGTCGCTCCTGCGTTGACTAGGTGTTTATCCTGTTGACGAACGCCAAGCTTCATGGCGAAAGTTTTATTACTATAAATGGATTGCGAGGGCCCTTCCCGTCTGACGGTGCGGATGTGCTGTCCGTTGAGGGCGCAATCATCCACCACGATCGGTTTTCGAAACACCCTCCCTGCCGATCCTCGACTGCCCCTCTCCCTCAAAGGCAGATCGAAACCAGCAGCCTCGGGAACCTGCAGTACAAAGACAGGGCAGAAAGACAATGGCAGCTCAGCAAGGGCCCCGCTTGAACAACAGCGTCCACCGGATGAGCCGCTGGTCGCTTGCCTTTGTCGTTCTCACGGCCCTGCTCGTCCTGGGCTTCGCAGTGCTTGCAACGCTGGGCTACAAGCATGTGCAGGACCTCACGATCCCGAGAGATGACGCAGCCTGGATAATCTCTCAGGTCAGCTATGAACATGAACGGCTCCTGCTTGCGGCCGAGACGGATGCCAGCCAAGCAGCGCTCAGATTGCGCGGCGATATCTATCTCAGCCGCGTTGACCTCTTGCGCAAAGCCCCGATTTTTGCGGCGTTGCGCGAGGCGGCTCCACAGGACGGCCTGGATGCTCTCTACGCGTCGGTCGAGAGCACCGACAGGCTGATCGACGGGGCGGTCACGCCGCAGGGCCATCAGGTCCTGCTGAATCAACTCCGCACCGACTCAGGACCGGTGCGGGAGCAGGTGCTCAAGCTTTCGACAGCCAGCTATGGCATCATCACAAAGAACCTGGCAGGTCACGCGACCGACGTGTTGCACTACATCGTGGCGTTTGGCGCGCTCATGATCCTGGCCATTTGCCTGAGCACGTTCACTGTCATCATCATCAACCGCAACATCAAGCTCGAAGCCCAAAAGGACCGCGCAGACGACGCAAGCAAGATGAAATCCCAGTTCCTGTCAAACATGAGCCATGAAATCAGGACTCCGTTGAATGGCATCATCGGAACCCTCAATCTGATTGAAAACGAGCCTCTCTCCCGCGGGAACAAGGAGTCCATCGACATCGTGAAGCGCTCGTCGCGCACACTCCTCGAAATCGTGAACAGCATTCTCGATTTTTCAAAGATCGAGGCCGGCGAGATAAGTACAACGTCGCAATGGTTCGATACCCGAATTCTTGTTGCGGATATTCTTTCGCACAATGCAGGCCTGATCAATGAAAGGAACATTGACCTGCTCGTTCAATTTGACGACGGCCTGCCGAGCAACATGTATAGCGATCGGCTGAAACTCGAACAGATCCTGAACAACCTGTTCTCGAATGCCCTGAAATTCACCGATGCGGGATCGGTCACCCTCAAGGTCAGGCGGTCAGGCAATCTGCCCTCCAACGCTGGTAGAAAGGGGGCAATTGAGTTCGTCATTTCAGACACTGGAATCGGGATCAGCGAGACAGACCAGGCGAGGCTCTTCGAGCCCTTCAGGCAGATCGATGGCTCCCTGACACGACGATACAAGGGTACAGGCCTTGGCCTGAGCATTGCCCGAAGCCTTGCTGAGAAGCTGGGCGGCACCGTGACGCTCACCAGCAAGGCCGGAGTCGGCACATCAGCCAAGGTGCTGATACCGCAATCCGTTCTCAACGAACCCGTGTCGACCGGACCTCATGGAGCCGGCGCGACGCGCGGCGCGCCCGAGATCGTGCTGCTTGGTGAATATTCGACCATATTCCGGGCATCCCTGGCGCTTGCCCAAATTGACAAGACTGTCCACACGATCAGATCAGAGGAGGAAGCCGAGGCCTTTCTGCTGTCTCCACCAGAATCGGTGCGTGCCATCGTGACCGACAGACGCTTTGGTGGAGATGCCATTGCCTGGATCAACCGTGTCGCCGAGGCCAAGAGCCTGAAGATCGATCTACCGATCATCATCATTCGCGGAACCAAGACATACGGCCCGGGAACCGGCAAACTTCCGGTATACGAGATTGAAGGCAGGTTCAGTCACTCAAGCTTCCTCGAGGCCCTGCAGGAGGCCGTTCCGTCGATGGGTCTCAATCACCCGCAGTCGAAAGCCGGGAGCGCCGGCAATGGCGAAGGGGCTCTTGCACTTATTGAACGCCTGAGTGTTCTTGTCGTTGACGACAACTCCATCAATCGCCGCATTCTGGTGAGACTCCTGAACAATGCGGGCGTCACGGACGTCGAATCCGTGCCTGGTGCCATCGAGGCACTGAAGTGCCTTGAACAGAAACACTTCGATCTGGTGTTCATGGACATCCAGATGCCGGAGATCGACGGCTGCATGGCGACAAGGATGATCCGCGACAGAGGCTACAGAGACACGCGGATCTTCGCCTGCTCCGCGCATGCCTTTGATATGGACATCAGGCGGAGCCTCGATGAAGGTCTTGACGGGCATATCTCCAAGCCGCTTGAGGCGGCCGAACTGATGGCACTGCTCAAGGAGGCAGTGGTGCGGTCAGAGCAGCACGCCTGAACCGGGCCGCCACGCCACTGATCCGTATTTTTGCGGGCGGCGATCAATGGCAAGCCACCGGGCCGGAAAGTATTCCCTGCCAGAAAATGACGGCGTTCCTTCCCGGCACTGGTGGTGATGATGACGTGCCGCAGAAGCGGCATCGCCAGGGGTGTCAGTTTTGATCGTTCAGACCTATGCTGCTTGGCCTCTGCGTGTTATGATTCTTGCCGGATCCTGGGCATGGAGATAGCGGTGCCTCACTTCTTGGTGCAGTGGAAGTTCAATTCGATTTCGTTCGATAACATGAGAAGGAACCCGTTGGACCGCTATACAACCTCGGTCAAATTGGCGGAGGCTTTCAAGGGTTCGGTCATCAGCATTTACAATCGGCTGGGTGAGTATGACGGGTTGGGCATCTTTACCTTTCCTGATCTTATACATGCGACGGCCCATTCGGTTCATGCGATGTCAACCGGAGGTTTTGTCCGGCATGATTGCGAGCTGTTGCTGAGTTCCTCGGAATACAAGCTGGCTCTCTTGATGAGCCATGACACCACCGTTGATTATGTACCTCCCAACAAGCAATCTGGTGACTGACGCCCGACCGTTCTGACTTCGCCGTCACGGCACTTAACGGCATTTCGCCAGGCGGAGTTTCGCGTTTCCATATGCCTGCACCATGGCGGACTGCCGCAGCCCGAAGGATGTTCATGGCGATCGGCTCTGCAACCGGACCGGGGTTCCTTCCTTCGCAGGCCCTGAACACCAATCTCCCGCAGCACTCCCGCCACCTTGCCTTGCTGCCAGGACCCGCATCTATCGTGATGTGGAGCACAATCTTTCGGAGCAAGCAGCCAGGGAGCATCAGATCGCCCTGTGGGCTGGCAGCGAGGCGTCGATGACCGTGATCCCGCCATTGCTCAACCTTCCCTGCTGACCCAGCACGTCTGGCGCGCTCTGCCTCGCTACTCCGCCGCCACTGTGACTGCGGGATCATCCGGGCAACGAACCAGGAAGCAGAATTTCAATCTGCATGATTCCGCAGCAGTCGTGTTTCTGAGATGACGAACATGCGGTGAGGTGATCCCTGGTCTGGTGTCGTCCGTCTGCGGGAGGTCCGCAACGCAGTCAGCCGACCAGCGGACACTCTCCACCCCCCCTTGCCGCCTCGGCCCCGCTCCACTAATCTCTTCATCGTCGCGGGCGTAGTTCAGTGGTAGAACGGCAGCTTCCCAAGCTGCATGTCGTGGGTTCGATTCCCATCGCCCGCTCCATGGATCCCGCAATGGGCAGACGTCACATATTCCAATGATTTGACGTTACCTGCGCTGTTCACCTCGCACGAACTCGGCACAGCTTGGGTGAGGGATCGCCGAGTGGAGCAGCTTGGTTTCTTGCACTGGATACCGTTGCGCAGCGATGTCGCACTCATGGCCATGCGATCATCACCCCCGCAAGGCAAGATTCAGACGCATCAGCTTCAACATCGAAACCTGACCGAGCATGAATAACTCAGCTAAGGTCATGAATCTCGGCAGACTAAGTAGTTACACCCTTGTTAAGATTCCATTCAGGCTATTTTTTGGAAATCTCAAATGGAGATATTTTGATGCTTGGAAGCGCCCGTTCGATTGTGGACATTTCGCCTATATTTTCCAGGCGCTCGCTTACAGCTCGCGTCAGCAGATCAATCGCATTGGATATTCTGCTCTGCGCAGCCGGTGTCGTGACGGCGCTTGTCTTGCTGATTGTGCCAGCCATGGCGGTGGACCTGCCCGAATCGGTGGCTCTCGTGGCCTCCGATGCTCCGCCGCCCACCAAGGAGCAGCAGGCTTTCAACAATATCTACCAATTGAACAAGTCGATGCAGACAATTTTCAGTTCCGATCTTTCCGTTACCCAAGAGAACATTCGCGACCACTTTCCATTGATCATGGGTCTCTTCAGTGATTCGGGCGGGCGTTTCATTCTTTATCGCCCCGGTCAGCCATCGCTTGAAGCGCCTCCGGTGCCGCCAATCTATCAGATTGCCAAGGCTGCAGCTCATAGTTCATTGGCTGCTTATGGGCTTGTCGTGCCGGCACTCAGGGACCCGAAGGCAAATCAGTCGTGGGTCGCGCCTATGCTCACCTTCCGCACCCAAGTACAAACCGCCAGAGACAGCGTCGACAATCTGTCCATCACACCGGACGAAAGGGCTACCGTGCGAGCCGTGCTTGATCGCGTGCAGTTGTTTCTCGATACCTGCCTGAAGAATGGCACGTTCACCTATGCTGAAGTGGAAGAGTTTGCCCGGGGCGTCGAACCTTTCGCGGAGAAGTTGATAGGACTCGCGGCAAAGGCTCAGGTATCACACTGGTACGAAGTCCTGGCAGAATGGAAGGCACTGCTGGGCACTGACTGGGATCACACCTATGCCCTGACCAATTCACTGTTCCCCACACGGCAGAACAATATTCTCTTCACCATTATGGCGCAGTTCATGGGAGAGGAAAAAATCAACCGGCAGCTCTTCATGTTCGAAACCACAGATTTTCAAACAACTCCGGAGGAAATGTTCACGCTCTACTCCCGGTACATCAATGACCGAGGCTTGAGTAAGGTATTCTTTAACTACGAATATCTGATGAGCCACGAACTGCTTAATGGCGGGGCACGGAAGGTGATCGCCAGTGAATCGGAGCGCCGCGGCATGAAACTCATCATGCCGCCTTTGGCTCCCTTGAACAGCAATGAATGGCCTTGGATCGTAAGCCAGGAAAAGGGATCAGGTCCGCGCTCTCTGGAAGACTTGCACTCAGGAGGCTATCTCCCACCCCTGCCCAATTGAAGTTGAGCCGGCTTGCAATTTCCCAGTATGCAAACTGAAGGAAGACAAGTTGTTGTGAGTACTATAAACGTGAGATCGAAGTTCCGAAGCATTGATAGCTATCCGCTGTCATGAACCGACCACCACCGCTTGCATGCGGGGTGGTAGCTTGCGAACGTCAGCCGCGACGATAAGGCGGTGGGTGGCTTCGCGGGCCTTGATCTCGCCTACGAGACCGGCAGCGGCGCCGGCCTCACCGGCAAGACGGGCGACACCAGCGACGCGCTCACCCTCACGAGCACTGCTCTGCTGGCCTCGCTTGGGCGTTTTGAGCAGGCAGTGTGACAAGCGGCAGGCAGGCTTTCGCCCCCTAGCCGCATTGGCCCCGCTCCACCAACCTCCCCATCATCGCGGGCGTCGTTCAGTGGTAGAATGGCAGGCTCCCAAGCTGCATGTGCGACCCTTGACCAAGACCGCATTCACCTCAACCTCGAACGCAAGCGTTGGGAGCAGATCGCCAAGGAGCATCAGGGGGTTGGGGGGTGGCGATCGTTGTAACTGGAGTGAGATGCGCGGCCGATCCGCAGAGGGACGCAGCCGTTTATAAAGAATGCGTTCTAGGCAATCGGGCATGATCGCGTGAGCCCACTGAATGGAAATTCACTGACTGGAAATATAGTGAGCTATCGTCCTAGTTATAAGTACTTATTTTTATTATTGAAGAACTTTCCAACAGTCGAAAATCGAGATATCTGAACGCACTCGTTTGAGGCCTCTACTTTCAACGAGGCTTCGATCGTAGTACGTTCGATGTAGTCGTTCTTGGTCGTTTCTACCTATCTGCCAAGGCGATACGTACCGCCCCCCACTCCCTGCCCGGAGTGGGGGCGGTCTTGCCGAGACCTTCCGGCGCTGAGACGCCGGATTGGGACTTTTGTTATGCTAGCTCGTTGGTCCAAACGTATATGGGGAGTTGATTATGGATTACGCTTCAACCGCGCTCATTCTTGTCGGTTATCAAAACGACTATTTTGCCAAAGACGGTATCCTTCGGGGTGTGGTGGAGGATCCAGCGGAGGTTGACCAGGTTCTCGAGAAGACCATGCGCTTCATCAGAATGACTTACTCATCGCCGATGCTGATAATCGCCACTCCGATTGTATTGACCCCAGACTACAGGGCCATGGCCAGTCCCGTGGGTATTCTGAACACGATGAAGGAGGTGGGTGCCTTTAAGGCGGGCTCGACGGGGGCCGAAAACATTCCGCAGCTGGATGAATTTGGCGACGCGATCCACTACGTCACTGGTAAAGTTGGTTTTAATGCCTTCTCCAATACCTTGCTCGGTCAGGTCTTGGCAGATCGACAGATCAAGGACGTTCTGGTTGCGGGCCAGGTGACGTCACTCTGTATCGATTCCACGGGCCGTGCAGCATACGAGCGCGGATATAACGTCACGATCGTTTCGGATTGCACCTCCTCGCGCACCAAAATCGAACATGACTTCTTCTGCAGCACCGTGTTCCCGCTCTACGGGCGCGCTGCAACCTCAGATGAGATTCTGGCAGAATTGTCAAGGTCTGCGGCCTGATCACCACCACAAGTCCACGGATCCAACGATGGAACCGACTGACAACGAAAATGCCATTGACCTCCACGTTGAAGCCACCTCTCGACTTGTAGAGGCCCTCGTCGCGTCGGAAAGCCGAATGCAACGCCGCATCAAGTTGCTTTCGGAGGTGGTTTTTGAGATCGATCTGGCGGGAACCATTGTCTATTTGAACGATGCCTGGTTGGGGCTGAGCGGACAAACCGCAGCGGCCTGTATCGGAAAGTCGATTCTTGACCACTTCCTGGATGTTGATGCAGAGCTCCTGCGTCAAGAGATGGGCAACGCGAATGCTCAAGGTAGTATTCGTGGCGCGCGCATTCACGGCAAAGGAGGTCACATTGCGTGGGTCGATGTCGCCCTGTCTACTTTGCCGGGGGGTGGTTTTGTCGGTGTTTTGCACGACACTACCGAGGAGAAGCGCACCCAAGATGAGGTGGCAAAGCTATCTGTGGTGGCCAGTGCTACAGATAATCTGGTGGTCATTTCCGATGCGGCGGGTCTCACCGAATGGGTCAATGATGCCTTTGTCAATCGCACGGGCTTCGCTCTGGCGGACGTGGTCGGCAAGAAACCGGGGACTGTTCTGCAGGGGCCCTACACCGACAAGAGCGCGATACATCGCCTTCGGGGGGCTATAGCCGAGCATCGTTCCATCCAAGAAGAGATTCTGAACTATACAAAGGCAGGCGAGCCCTACTGGGTGATCATACACATAACGCCCATTTTCGATGGGGCCGGTGAAGTTGTCCGCTACATATCGGTACAGTATGATACGACGGACCGAAAAAGGTTCGAGACCCAGTTACTCGAGCAAAATGCCGAACTCGAGAAGGGACGAATCCAGATGAGAGAGGCCTTGGAGGCGGCTGAAGCTGCCAACAAGTCCAAGTCCTTATTTCTGGCCAATATGAGCCATGAGCTTCGCACGCCGCTGAACGGCATATTGGGCATGACTCAGTCCTTAAGCCGGGAACGCTTTGATCCGAAACACCGGGAGCAACTTGATGTCATCCGTGCATCCGGCGAAGCCCTACTTGCTATTCTCAATGACGTACTCGACCTTTCCAAGATCGAGGCGGGCAAGATGGACATTGAAGATATCGAGTTCGACCTGGCCAAGCTCGTTGACGCTCTTCAGGTTCAATTCGCCCATCTGGCCGCGGCGAAGAAAATAGCTTTATCGGTGGAGATACGGGGCGCGCAGGGCGTGTATCGCGGCGATCCGACCCGAATCCGTCAAATCCTGACCAACCTGATGTCCAACGCTTTGAAATTTACGGAGTTGGGTGGTCTGGCTCTGTCGATCGAACGGCGCGAGGGCGGCCTGATATTCACGGTGGCGGATACAGGCGTCGGCATGTCGCCTAGTGAACTCGACAAGCTCTTCCTGAATTTCAGCCAGGCTGATCCGTCGACTACACGGCGCTACGGCGGCACAGGACTAGGACTATCGATCTGCCGTCAACTTGTTGAAATGATGGGCGGACACATCGCCGTGAAAAGCCAAGTTGGGGTCGGCTCGACCTTCACCGTCGATCTGCCCTTGGTCTGGGTCGCGCCATCTCGGGGGTCTGTGGCGATTGAGGACGCCGTCGTGGATGAGCCGGCGCCATCCGGTCATTGGCGCGTGCTCGCAGCAGAGGACAATAACATCAACCGACGGGTCTTGAGGACCCTGCTGAACCAAGTCGGCATTGAGCCGACCTTCGCTCAAAACGGCAGAGAGACCGTCGAAGCCTGGCGTACAGGACTTTTCGATCTCATCCTGATGGACATTCAGATGCCCGAGATGGACGGTGTCGAGGCGACCCGCATTATCCGGCAGCTCGAGACCGACCGGGCGTGCGTGCATACGCCAATTATCGCGGTCACGGCCAATGTCATGGCCCACCAAGTTGAACTCTACAAGGCCGCCGGGATGGACGGCTTTATCGCCAAGCCAATCCACGTCAGGGACCTATCGGCCTGTTTGACGAAGTTTCTGAGCAACGCCGAAGAGCCGCCGGCCGCCCGTCTGTGAAGCCAGGATCGGCGGCGTGGTGTACGCCAATTGCCACCTTGATGACCCTCCTCGGCTCCACCAACCTCCGTCATCGCGGGCGGAGTTCAGTGGTAGAACGGCAGCTTCCCAAGCTGCATGTACGACCTGTGACCAAGGCCGCATTCACCTCAGCCTCGACCGCAAGGGTCGGGAGTGGATCGCCAAGGAGCATCAGGGGGTGAGAGTGGTGGTTGCCGTCATGCCGCGTTGACGATGGTCGCATTGATGCAGTGGACTATCATTGATCTTCATCATAGCATTGCTGACTGGAACCGAGGCTTCGATGACCATGATCCCGCCATTTTTTAACCTTTCCTACTCAACGCTGCACTTCTCGCGCGCATCAAGAAATGGAAACAGGTTCATACGACTGGTTTTGATCGTCGTGGCACTTCTTGTAGCCGCCTGGCCAATGCCTTCGCAGGCTCAATCAGGTCCCGCGTATTGCTACGGGAGTTATGCTCTCTGCGCTGCCTCTACCTGCGAACTCACCGGCCGAAAAATTTTGTCGCGCGTGGTTTCGTCAAGCGGACTGCTGCAAGGCTTTCGCCGCTATCCTGAGGCGGTTTGTACGTGTCCCGTGATGAATGGACAATTCCAGGCGTCCGGCGCGAACCTGGGGCAAATGAAGGGGAGTTGCCAACAACCGGGCCCTGGCCTTGTGTGGTCAATCTATAGTCCGATGCCCGTTCCCCAAGCGAAGAACGCCTATAGGCTTGCTGAACCGGATATGGAGCCACTTGTTCAGGTTTGTGCGGCAAAGCCTGGCCGTTCCTTTGCAAACTGCTTTGGCTTCAAGTGCATCGTCAATCCAGAACCTGTGAATGGCGTCCAGATGGCGACGTGCTATTGCGCGACCAACGACGATACCCACGGCAACCCGGTGCCAAAAGGCAGCAGCGCCTTCAAGAACGAGGCGGGACAGTGTGACGATAACTATTGCTCTCTCTTGCCCGTCTCTGTTCCCTACTCACCCAGCACTTCAGGGCCTGTATGCCTCGGCACTCCGCCGCCACTGTGAACGTGACGGATCATCTGGGGAGCGAACAATGATGCAAGATATCTGTCCTCATCGTTCCGCAATAGCCGTATCTCTGCGATGACGAACATGCGGGGGGCGCTTTTGGGCCAGTGGTAACTTTCCTGTCGGGCATCCGTTTGGTATGCCGTTAGCAATAACAGACCTGGTCAAGATACACATTCCTGCGGCCTCGGCCGCACTCCACCAATATCTCTGTCATCGCGAGCGTCGCTCACTTGTGGAACGGCAGCTTCCCAAGCTGAGTGTCGTGTGGGTTCGATTCACGTCGCCCGCTCCGGTTCCAAAAACCAGAAAACCTTACTCCTGACGCTCCAGCAGGGCGAAGAAGACGACCGTCATGGCCAGCACGATCAGCAGCAGTGCAAAGGAGGCGGCGGCACCCTCATTCAGTGAGAGGCCGAGGAAGGCGCGGCGGTAGGCGAAGAAGCTCAAGACCTCGGTGGACGTTCCCGGGCCGCCACGCGTGAGCACGTAAGGCAGGTCATAGGTGCGGAATTCGTTGATGAGCTGGATCACCACGGTGATCATCGCCACTGGGCGCAGCATGGGGAGCGTGATGTTCCAGAACTGCTGCCATGAGGTGGCACCATCAACCTCGGCCGCCTCGTAGGGGTCCTTCGGCAGCGAGGCGAGGCCCGCCGCGAGGATGAGGATGACGAAGGATACCTGCTGCCAGATGTCGATGCCTGCCATGGTCCACAGCGCCAGGTTGGCATTGCCCAGCCAGTCCACCGGGGCACCGCCGAGGCTTTGGATCACATGGTTGACGATGCCGAGATTGGGCTGCAGCAACATGCGCCAGATCAGCGCCACGCTCACCGGCGACATGGCCATTGGAATGGTGAGGAGTGCAAAATAGACGGGCTTCATCTTCACCGTGCGGTTCAGCATCAGCGCGATGCCGAGGCCCAGCACGAACTCGCCTGCAACCGTCACCACCGAATAGATGACGGTGAGCCAGGTGGCGCCCCAGAAGCCGGGGTCGGACATCACCGTGATGAAATTACCAAGACCCTTGAGCGGCAGGAGATCAGGGTGCAGCAGCGTCTGCGATGACACCGACATGACCAGCGCATAGACCAGCGGAAAGCCCATGACGATGGCGAGCGCGGAAAAACCGGGAAGCGCAAAGGCCCAGCCCGTTCTCCATTCCCGTTCCTGCCGCCTGAGCCAGTCCATCGGTTACTTTCGAAAGCAATGGCCCGGGCCTTCCGGCCCGGGCCATCATCTGCTTACTTCTTCATGAGGTCCGAGAGGCCGTCGGCTGCCGCCTTGAGCGCGTCCTCGGGCTTGGCCTGGCCGCCGGCTGCATTCTGCAGCTGCGTGCCGAGCACGTCCTCATACTGGGCGGAATAGGTGAAGATCGGGAAGGACTTGCCGCCGGCAACCACTGCCATCGCATCCTTGTAGTAGGGATACTTGGCGAGCACGTCGGCGTTCTCGTAGACAGCGGTCGAGACGGGCGCATGACCCTGCAGCGCGCGCTTCACGGCGATCTCCGGGCTCTGCACCCACTGGATGAACTTCCATGCCGCGTCCTGCTCTTCAGGCGTCGTGTTCTTCGGGATGCCCCAGCCCCAGCCACCGCTTTCACCAGCACCGCCGGGCATCGGCGCGAGCTTCACCTTGCCAGCGACCTTCGGGCACTTCTCGGCATTGTCCACCTGCGGCAGCATCCACCAGTAGGTAACCATGGAGAAGGCTTCGCCGCTGCACATCAGACGCAGCGTGTCGTCAAGCGTTGCCGAAAGGGCACCCTGCTGCGCGCCATTGTTGATGTTGTCAGTATAGAGGGCAAGCGCCTTCGCCGCCTCGGGGCTGTTGAGCATCACCTCGCCCTTGTCATTGACGTAGCTGCCGCCCGCCGAGAACAGGTAGTTCGAGAATTCCATGGAGTTCGGGTCACCACGCTGGCCCTGCATGGCGGCACCGGCCACGCCGGCATTGGCCTTCATGAACTTGGCGATCTGCACATATTCGTCAAGCGAGGTGGGAGCCGCAAGATCCTTGCCGAACTGCGCCTTGTAGGCGTCCTTCAGCTTCTGGTCCTCCAGGAGGTCCGCACGGTAGAGGAGGCCCATCGAGTAATTGTACATCGGGATAAGCGAGGTGTTGGTGGGCGTGCCACCCAGCAGCGTGAAGGTCGAAGGGATGAAGCCCGAGGTATCGAACTTCGAAGAGGCGATGAGCGGCGAGAGATCGGTGAGCCAGCCGGCCTTGGGGAATTCACCGGCCCACAGGAAGTCAACCTCAAGCAGGTTGTATTCGCTCTGGGGTGCAGTGAGCTGCGGCACCAGCTTGTCATGCATGTCGCCATAGCCGACCTTCTCGAACTCGACCTTGATGCCGGTTTCCTTCTCGAAGTCAGGCAGCAGCGCCTCGATGATGTGGGTTTCCGGCACGTCCTCCATCAGGGCATGCAGCGTCACGCCATCGGCGTGGGCGATGCCTGAGGTGACAGCGAGCCCAAGAAGGCTGGCGCCGGCAAGCATGGAACTGAGTTTCAACATATTTCCTCTCCTGTTTTGCTATTTGACAGAGCCGAAGGTGAGGCCCTGCACGATGAACCGCTGGATGAAGCGCGACGCGATGATGAGCGGCAGGATGGCCAGCACCACCCCCGCCGAAACCTTGCCGATCTGAATACCGTTCGATGACTGCAATGAGGCGAGCGCCACCGGTATGGTGGCGGTCTTGGAGCCCGTCAGCACCAGGGCGAAGAGGAACTCGTTCCATGACAGGATGAAGCCCAGCACGCCTGCCGCCGCAAGGCCCGGCAGCGACACGGGCACGACGATGCGCCAGAAGGCACCCCAGGCAGTTGTGCCATCGGTCATCGCCGCCCATTCGAGATCAACCGGGATGCCCTCGAAGAAACCCATCAGGATCCACGCGAGAAACGGCATGTTGAGCGCGGCATAGACGATGGTGAGGCCCGTGAGCGACTGCGTGAGCCCGACCGTGCGCAGGATGGCAAAAGCCGGAAGCACCAGGGCCACGGGCGGCAGCATCTGCAGCGAAAGGACCAGGAAACGTCCGAAGCGCCCACCGGTCTGGAAGCGCGCGAAGGCATAGCCCATGGCGGCGGCAAAGGGCATGGCGAGGATGACCGAGCCCAGCGAGACGATGATCGAGTTGAGATAGAAGCTGCCGAAGTGCTTCTGCCCAAACAGACCCTGATAGTTTTCCAGCGAGAAGGCCGGGAAGACATCGGTGCTGTAGGCCATGCTCTCGGGCACGAGGCTGGTGCGCAGCACCCACAGCGGCGGCAGCAGGATGAGCGCCACCGCGAGCCACAACCCGGCATGGAGGCCGAAACGCTTCATGCGTGCCTCCGAAGCTGAGATGCCGCAGTGCGCGGGCGCGCGATGGCCTTGCCATCCTCCGGCGAAAACAGATGCATCGGCATCAG
>CANJMQ010000057.1 GCA_947475225.1 Bradyrhizobiaceae bacterium | reverse complement strand
GGGCGAGGATCGCGGCCAGCGCGAAGATGAACATGTGGATCGCGAAGGGCGTATCCACCGCCTTGGCGCCCATGGTGATGGCCAGAACGGCGAGGAGGCCCCACAGGGCCATCATCACCATCGCACCACCCCCGGAGGGTGCGCCCTTGTGTGTCATTGTATCAGCCCCCATCGGAGACCCCCTTTTCTGAATATAATCCACCTGCACGAATGCGTTTCCGGGCGCGCCGTGGCATTGACTTGGATCAATCGGTTCCGAAGCCTTCCGGGTCTGCGTGAAGATTTGCGCACAAAACTGGGGGTGGCCCCCTGATTCGGCTCCCGCTGAGCCGTCCATGGCGCCCGATGATTCGGTCATTGGCATATTGGCCGCCAGGCCTGGCCGATCTGGTCGCAGTGTGCCCGGGTGGCTGCCTGGGGCCTCGAGTTCCCTCCCCACAAGAAGGCTCCCGCCGTGGCTCGGAATAAAATCCTTGACAGCGTGCGCTCGCCGTGTCATGAAAGCGCATGCTCCAGACATGGGTGACGAATTGGGCGGCGGTTGTGCCGGCGCTGATTTTTCTGCTGTTTGTGGTTTGCCGTGTGGAGAGGGTATCTGTCCGCGAGGCCGGTCCGTCAGCGCATCGCTATGATCTCAAGCTTCTCCCCGACCACCGGTGTGGGGCATCACCCAAGGTGGTGGCACTGGCAGGCTTGCGGCTATTCGATGGACTTGCGGGGTTGCGCGTCGAGGCGACGCTTCCCGTCCATGAAGGTGCGCCGCATCCACGGCACGTCGGGCGCCTGCCAGTTGGGCGAGAGGCCCACCACCATGTCGAAGAAGGCAATGGCGTTGGCCGGGTTCTCGGTCACGTTCTCGCGGAACGAGTCCCAGAAGTGGGGGTCGTCGGTGATGCCCGACTCGGTGGGCTCGGCGGCGCCCATCTCGCTCAGCACGGCGGCGGCGACCGAGAGGCAGAAGCTGGTATAGGCGTAGCCCTCGGGCCAGCGTTTCAGGCGATGGTCGATGGTGGCCGGGAGGGCGGGCAGGCCCAGCTCGTCCGGCACGATGGCAGTGATCGGGCGCGATGCCAGCAGTTCCTTCAGCATCATGCCGGCGGCGAAGAGGGTGAAGTCGCGGCGGTCGATATCGGCCAGGTGCTTGGTCTGGTCGAAGTTCTGGCGCCAGCGCGAGAAGGCCTCGGCGAGTGCGGCGTGGTCCACTTCCGCCGCGAGGCCGGTGCCCTTGAACAGGAGCTCGATATTCTTCTCGAAGCTCCACAATATGGTGCGGAAGCGACGGGCCTCGTGGGCGAGGTCACCGACTTTCCCGACTTCGGTCTTGAGGGGTGTGAGCATGGCCGCAGTCTAGCCCCAAGGCGGCAAGTCTTGCAAATCAGCGGTGAACGGGGCCACAAGGGCCTTGCCGTACGCACTCATCATGGCCGGGCTTCACCCGGGCTCGCCCCCGGCGTTCTTGTACGGGTCGGCAAAGAGGATCGCCGGGTCAGGCCCGGCGATGATGAGTGTGTGGTGGAGGGAAGAGGGGAATTGCGATGTCGTCACCCATGTCGAGCGACCTGAAGTCGGGTGCGCTGTTCTATCATGCGGAGCCCAAGCCCGGGAAACTGGAGATCCGGGCGACGAAGCCCTTGGGCAACCAGCGTGACATGGCGCTGGCCTATTCGCCGGGCGTGGCAGCCGTCTCCGAGGCGATTGCCGCCGACCCGGCGCTGGTGTCGAAATACACCAGCCGGGCCAATCTCGTGGGCGTGGTCACCAATGGCACGGCGGTGCTGGGGCTGGGCAACATCGGGCCCTTGGCGGCAAAGCCGGTGATGGAGGGCAAGGCGGTGCTGTTCAAGAAATTCGCCGACATCGACGTGTTCGACATCGAGCTGGCGGCGACGAGCGTGGAGAGCATGGTGGCCTGCGTGGCGGCGCTCGAGCCGACCTTCGGCGGCATCAACCTCGAGGACATCAAGGCGCCGGAGTGCTTCGAGATCGAGCAGCAATTGCGCGAGCGCATGAACATTCCGGTGTTCCATGACGACCAGCACGGCACGGCGGTGATCGTGGGGGCGGCCGTCACCAATGCGCTGATGCTGGCGGGCAAGGATATTTCCAGGGTCAAGATCGTGGCGTCTGGCGCTGGTGCGGCAGCGCTGGCGTGTCTGAACCAGCTGGTGAGCCTTGGGGCCAAGGTCGAGAATATCTGGGTGACTGACCTCGAGGGCGTGGTGTTCAAGGGCCGCGAGAAGCTGATGGACCGCTGGAAGGCGGTGTTCGCGCAGGCCACGGAGGCGCGGACGCTGGCCGAGGTGATCGCGGGCGCCGACATCTTCCTCGGGCTTTCGGCGGGCGGCGTGCTGAAGCCGGAGCTCTTGAAGCAGATGGCGAAGGATCCGCTGATCCTGGCACTCGCCAACCCCAACCCGGAAATCATGCCGGAGGAGGCGGTGGCCGTCAGGCCCGATGCGATGATCTGCACCGGGCGGTCGGACTATCCGAACCAGGTGAACAACGTCCTCTGCTTCCCCTACATCTTCCGGGGTGCGCTGGATGTGGGCGCTTCCACCATCAACGAGGCGATGAAGCAGGCGGCGGTGAATGCCATCGCCGGGCTCGCCCGCGAGACGCCGTCGGACGTGGTGGCCAGGGCCTATGGCGGCGAGACGCGGCTGTTCGGCAAGGACTCGCTGATACCCGCGCCCTTCGACCCGCGGCTGATCCTGCGCGTGGCGCCGGCGGTGGCGAAGGCGGCGATGGAGAGTGGCGTCGCCACGCGGCCGATCGCCGACTTCGCTGTCTATTGCGAGGGGCTGGAGCGCTTCGTGTTCCGCTCCGGATTCGTGATGCGGCAGATCTTTGCGGCGGCAAGGCAGGCGCCGAAGCGCGTGATCTATGCCGATGGCGAGGATGAGCGCGTGATGCGCGCCGCCGAAGTGCTGATCGAAGAGGGGATCGCCAAGCCCATCCTGATCGGCCGCCCGGCGGTGATCGAGACGAGGCTCAAGCGCTATGGCTTGTCGATCCGGCCTGGCACGGATTTCCAGATCGTCAACCCCGAGGACGACCCGCGCTATCGCGACTATGTGCAGACCTATGTTGAGGTGGCGGGCCGCCGTGGCATCACGCCGGATGCGGCGCGCACGCTGGTGCGCACCTCGTCCACGGTGATCGCGGCGCTGGCGCTCAGGCGTGGCGAGGCTGATGCGATGATCTGCGGCCTCGAGGGCCGGTATCGGGCGAAGCTGCGCCATATCCGCGACATCGTGGGGCTGGCGCCGGGGGCGCGCGAATTCGCGGCGATGAGCCTGATGATCACCACGCGCGGCATCGTGTTCCTCACCGACACGCATGTGCAGGCTGAGCCTTCGGCGGAGGCCATGGCCGACACGGTGCTGATGTGCGCCGCCCATGTCGAGCGCTTCGGCATTACCCCTAAGGTGGCGCTGGTGGCGCATTCCGACTTCGGCGATTTCGACACGCCGGTGACGCTGCGCATGCGCGCTGCACTTGCCATGATCCATGCCAGGGCACCCAGCCTCGAGATCGACGGCGAGATGCAGGCCGACACGGCCCTCATCGAGTCCGTCCGGCAGCGGAAGCTGCCGTCCTCGACGCTCAAGGGCGAGGCCAACCTGCTGGTGATGCCGGGGTTGACCTCGGCCAACGTCGCCTACCAGATCATGAAGGTCTTCGGTGACGCGCTCCCCGTAGGGCCGATTCTGCTGGGAACGGCACTGCCCGCGCACATCCTCACAGGCTCCGTCACCTCGCGCGGTGTCGTGAACATGACGGCAATCGCCGTTGCCGAGGCGGCGACGCGGGCGAGAGGGTGATGACCGGGGTGTGACTTCGAGCGGCTCGTCCTGTGATGAGTTGAGCAGGGACCGAAAGACAAGCAGGAAAGTTCCCTACCGAGTGCGGTCGTTTAAAGTGTATCTGCCGTTCTTGCACAGTCGCGCCGAGCCTCGACTGGGGATTGCGACTGCAGTGCAACGCCAAGGAAACAGACTGCGGCTGTGCCATAGGGCACAAGGCCAAACCCCGGCCGCGTGTGAACCATCGTCGTTGTCGGCTCCTTCGATGACCTGGCCAACTGTGATGTTTTCTGCGGTTCAATGTTGGACATTGAGTGATGTTCGATCTAGGCCGCGAAGACGCTGATGTAGATTTTCAGGGCAAGGCCGAATGCCAGGAGCCCCAAGGTGAGCCAGGTCAACAGTCTCATGGTCAGCGGGGTCAGGCCAAGACCCTGAGGAGCCGTTGGAAAAATAATTTTCATGTATAGAAAATATACAAGAGCAGCATATGCGCCATATCTGGCAATTTCGAATGGCCATCCGAGCACCAGTCGTCCCAGCTTGCTCAGCCCGTCAGGCCCACTGAACATTTTCTGGAATGGGACGTCCGGATGCGGAAGATCAAAGTTCCAGCCATTTCGCCAGTAGAAGATGATTTCCATCACCCACCTGACAGTGGCATATGCGCTTGCACAGATGAATATCAGACCGATGGTGCCGGAAAATACCAGTCCGGTGAGACGGAAAACAGCCTTCATGGTCAGTCCTTTTAGCGTTATATTTACAACCATGAGTTATAAATTCAACCAGGATTAGGACCTTTGGGAATGCCGACCTCAGGCCGCGAGAGGCCTGGCCAGGGCGGCGGGAACTGACTGCCATCCCGCCGGGGACTGGGCACGTCGATCGCCCTGCGATGCCGTCCTGGATGACGGAAATCGTTGCAGTTCTTGGCCTTTTCGCTAGATAGCCTGATCCATGACAGCAAAAACCTACCTGATCGGCGTCGATACCGGGGGAACCTATACCGACGCTGCCGTGATCGAGGCGCAGGGGCACAGGGTGGTGGCCTCGGCGAAATCCATTACCACCAAGGGCGACCTCTCGATTGGCGTGACGGGGGCGATTTCCGCCGCCGTGGCGAAGCTGCCGCAGGGCTTGCGGCCGGAGGATATTTCGCTGGTCTCCGTCTCGACCACGCTTGCCACCAATGCGGTGGTGGAGGGGCATGGCTCCGCCGTGGGGGTGATCCTGATCGGCTTCGACCAGGCGATGGCGGAGCGGACGGGGATCGCCAAGGCGTTTCCCGGCATGCCGATTGCCATGATTTCCGGCGGGCATGACCACAATGGCGAAGAGGTGAAGCCACTCGACGTGGAGGCCTTGGCCACGGCCGTGGCCGGGATGCCGGTTGATGCCTTTGCCATTGCCTCGGCCTTCGCGGTGCGGAACCCCAGGCATGAGCAGCGCGCCCGTGAGATCGTGGCGCAGGCGACGGGCAAGCCCGCCACGCTGTCAACCGAGCTGACCTCGGCGCTCGATGCGCCTCGGCGCGCGCTGACGGCGGTGCTGAATGCGCGGCTGATCTCGCGCGTGTCGATGCTGATTTCCGCCGTGCGGCGTTCGATGCAGGAACTCCGCATCGATTGCCCGCTGATGATCGTGAAGGGCGACGGCACGCTGGCGCTGGCCGAGCGCGTGGCGCTGCGGCCGATCGAGACCGTGCTGTCCGGCCCCGCCGCGAGCCTTGTTGGGGCGTCATGGCTGTGCGGCGCCAAGGACTTCATCATGTCCGACATGGGTGGCACGACCACGGATCTGGGCGTGCTGGCCAATGGCCGTCCGCAGGTTGCGGAGCAGGGGGCCGAAGTGGGTGGCTGGCGGACGATGGTGAAGGCCATCGACGTCAAGACCATCGGGCTGGGTGGCGACAGCGAGATTGCCATCGGGCTCAACGGCAGGATCGACGTGGGGCCGCAGCGCGTGGCGCCGATTTCGCTGCTGGCGTCACGCTACCCCGAAGTGGTGGCGATGCTGGAGGCGGACCTGGCCGACACCGAGGGCGGGTCGATGCATGGCAAGTTCGTGCTGAAGCCGTTCGGCGCGACGGACGCGCTGACGGCGGAGGTGAATGCCAAGGAAGCCGAGATTCTGGCGATGGTGGGCGAGCGGCCGGTGCAGATCCGCAAGATCGCGGTATCCTCCGCAGCACAGCGCGCCCTTGCCTCGCTGAAGCGCAAGGGGCTGGTGCAGACGGGGGGCTTCACGCCGTCGGATGCAGCCCACGTGCTGGGGCTGCAGGACAACTGGCCGGGGCCCGCTGCGGAACTCGCCGCCAAGCTGATGGTGCGCTTCCGCGATATGCGGCTGGGCGATGCCGAGCGCGTTCAGGGCTTCTGCCGCGAGGTGTGGTCGGAGACGGTGCGGCGCACCGCGAAGGTGATCCTCGACACAGCCTTCGGCAAGACATTCGGCGACCATGAGCTGGTCGATGCGGTCAGTTCGGGCCGGGGCCAGCTGGGGCTGGCGAAGGTGTCGCTCTCACCATCTGTTCCGGTCGTCGCGGTGGGCGGGCCGGTGCGGGTTTATTATGAAGAAGTGGGCAAGCGGCTGGGCTGCGAAATGATCTTCCCGCCGTTCTTCGATGTCGCCAATGCCGTGGGCGCGGCAACGGGCGTGGTGGCGCAGGTGGTGACGGTGTCCGTCGAGGGGGATGGCAGCGGGCTGTTCCGCGTGCTGGGGCCGCAGGGGGCGAGCGTCTTCACGTCAGGCCAGCAGGCGCTGGTGGCAGCGGAGGAACAGGCGCGTACGCTTGCGCTGGACGGGGTGCGCCAGCTCGGTGCCACCGACGCGCAGGTGCAGCTGAGCATGACCAAGAGCCACCTGCCGGATGCGGTGGACGACAATGGCTTGCTCGAGGCGCAGATCAGGGCAGAGGCCATCGGACGGCCGGAGACGGGAAGCCGCTGAGCGAATACTGACGCCGCCACAACGCGCGGTGCGTGTCTCGGATCGTGAATCTCGAATACACAACCTTCAGAGGACAATTGACCTTGGGAGGGGCTCATGACAGGGGCGGCACGGCAATTCTTCATTCTGGCGCTGTGTTACGCGGTGGCCGGCATGGTGCTCGGCATCGTGATGGCGGCGAGCCACGACCACGGCGAAATGCCGACCCACGCGCACATCATGGTGGCGGGCTGGGTGATGTCCTCAATCTTCGCCTTCTTCTATCACCTGTTCCCCGCGATCGGCGCGTCACGCCTGGCCCGGGCACATTTCTGGGTGCAGTCAGTGAGCGGTATCGTGCTGGTGGTGTCGCTGTTCTTCCTGCTCCAGGGCAATGACCAGATCGAGGCGATCACGGCGCTCGCGTCCTTCGGTTTTCTCATCGGCATGCTGATGTTCGTGTGGAACGCGCTGCCGGTGCTGAAGGCGGGGTGAATCCTTTGATGGCGTCGCCCCGGCGAAAGCCGGGGTGACGATAACAAAGGGTGTGGCCTGATTGCATGCCGCTTAACACTCACCTAACCTGACCTCGTGCTGATCCATACCGTCTTCGATCTTCTCGCCGCCTGTGCCGCGCTGGGCATGACGCTGTTCGTCTACAACTGGCGATTGAAGGAGGCGGGGCAGAAGATCGACTCCGCCGGGCCGCTCTATGGCGTGGCGCTGCTCTCCGGCGCGGCGATTGGCGGCTTCGGGGCCGGGACGCTGAACCTGTGGCTGTCGGGGGAGGCCGGCATCGGGCGCAGCATCGCGGGTGCGCTGGCGGGGGCGATCATCGCGGTGGAACTGTTCAAGCGGGCGCGGAAGATTTCAGGTTCGACAGGGCTGATCTTCGTTCCGGCCTTCGCGACGAGCGTGATGGTGGGGCGCTGGGGATGCTTTTTTGCGGGGCTCGATGACAGGACGTTCGGCACGCCCACCACCCTGCCGTGGGGGCACGACTTCGGTGACGGGGTGATGCGCCATCCGGTGCAGCTCTATGAATCTTTCACCATGGGCGCGTTGCTTGTGGTGGCGCTGGTGATGATCGCGCGGCGCAATGAAGTCTTCATGCGCAATGGCTTCTACCTGCTGGTGCTGGTCTATGCGGGGCAACGCTTCGTATGGGAGTTCCTCAAGCCCTATGGCACGATTGCGGGGCCGTTCAATCTGTTCCATTTGCTTTGCGCCGGACTCATGATTTACTCAACTGCCATGATGATGAGGGGGAGAACGTCATGAGCCGGGCGGACTTCTGGTGCCGCGTGCTGGGTTGGCTGCAGGTCGCTGGCGCTGTCGCGGTGGGTGGCGCCATCTATGCGCTGTGGGCATTGATCTTCGGCTGGATCGCCATCGAGGATGCGGGTTTCCTCGCCGTCTCGAAGTGGATCGTCATCTTCATCTTCGCGTTCCCCGCCTTGCTCTCTGGGGCTCTCACCATCGTCTTCACCGATCGCGTGGAGGAGGCCCAGCAGGGCAGGCGTGAGGAGCAGCATGTGTTCCTGCGCGTGGTGACGGCGCTGGCGGGCTTATGGTCGGCGGGCGTTGTTGGCTTCGTCGGGCTGCATGTGCCGCCGCTGGGCTTCTTTTCGCTTCTGGGGATCGCCACGGCGATCATCGCCGTGATGGGTGCCGACTGGACGGCCGATCTCTTCGCCCCGCGTGACGGCAGCGCATGAACGCGCCTGTCCGCAAGGTTGCGCCTTACGTGTTCTACGGCCAGACCACGTCGATGTGCGAAGACTGCATGGCGCTGGTGCCGGCCAAGATCATCATCGAGGACAACAAGGTCCATTACCTCAAGCGCTGCCGTGAGCATGGCGTGCAGAAGGCGCTGGTGTCCACTGACGCGCATTACTACAAGCTCTGCCACGACTATCTGAAGCCGGGCGACCGGCCGCTCAACCCCCAGACCCGCACCGAGCTGGGCTGCCCCTATGACTGCGGGCTGTGCCCGGACCATGAGCAGCATTCCTGCCTGGCGCTCATCGAGGTGAACGAGGCTTGCAACCTCACGTGCCCCGTGTGCTTTGCCGACTCCTCCGCGGCCAGGACGGCGCATCGTCCCCTGGCCGAGATCGAGCGGATGATGGATGCGCTGGTCGCCTCCGAGGGCGAGCCTGATCTTCTGCAGATTTCGGGCGGCGAGCCGACGATCCATCCGCAGATCCTGGAAATCATCGCCGCGGCCAAGCGGCGGCCCATTCGCCACGTCATGCTCAACACCAATGGCATCCGCATCGCGCAGGAGCCGGATTTCGTGAAGGCGCTCGCCCAGTTCAAGCCGGGATTCGAGGTCTACCTGCAGTTCGACTCGTTGCGGCCCTCGGTGCTGAAGAACCTGCGCGGCGCGGACCTGTCGCGCATCCGGCGGCAGGCGCTGGAGGCGCTGGAGCGCGAGAACATCTCGACCACCCTGGTCGTCGTCGTGAAGGCCGGCCAGAACGACGACGAACTGGGCGAGATCATCGACTTCGCGCTGAAATGGAAGTGCGTGCGCGGCATCACCTTCCAGCCGGTGCAGGATGCGGGACGCAACGAGGGATTCGACCCCGCCAGGGACCGGATCGTGCTCTCCGATATCCGCAGCCGCATCATCGCGGCGGGCACCGCCTTCACAGCGGGCGACATCATTCCACTGCCATGCAACCCCGAGTCCATCGCCATCGGCTATGCGCTGCGCCGGGGAGACAAGATCGCGCCCATCACCTCGTTCTTCCCGCGCGACATGCTGGTGGAGGCGCTGCCCAATGCCATCACCTTCGAGAAGTACCCGGAGCTTCACGCGCAGGTGCTGAACTTCTTCTCGCTGTCGACCGCCGAGTGCAACAATCCGGAGAAGCTCAACGCGCTGCTGTGCTGCCTGCCGGAGGTGCCGGTGCCGGAGGGCTTCGGCTATGAGAACATCTTCCGCATCGCCATCGTCGAATTCATGGATCATCATAATTTCTGCGTGGGCCGGGTGAAGCGCAGCTGCATCCATTTCGTGACGCCGAACGGCCAGATCATTCCGTTCGAAACCTACAACATGTTCTATCGCGATGATGCCGCACGGGCGCGCATGGCGCGAAGCAGGGGGACCACATGAAGATCATTCTCGGCATCATCTGCGGGCTCGTGGTGCTGTTCGCGGGCGGTTGCGCCGTCATGCTGCTGGCATCGCAGATGTCGGGAGACAGCGGGGTGGGGGCGCTGGCGCTGATCCCCGGTGGCATCGCGGCGCTCAACGTGCTGGTGCTGCTGGCGCTGTTCGGCAGGTCGCAGCCGCAGCGCTGGGCCTTCTACGTGCTGGCGGCGCTGGACGTGGTGGGGGCCATCATCATGGCGATGTTCTGGTCGTCGATCTCCTTCCAGGTGGGCGATATCTGGACCATCGCCTTGCCGGTGATGGCGGTGCTGCTGCTGAAGGCCGTTCTTACCGTGCTGGTGGCGCGGCAGCTGCCGTCTCAGCCTCAGGGTTGAACCCTCAGCCCCGCTGGGCCATAAGGCCCGATAGGGTATTTTCAGGGGAAGCGGGATCAGCATGCAGGCGTTCTGGGCGGAACATTTTTCCTTCGTCACATCGGTTGAAGGCTGGGTGGCGCTGGCGACGCTGGTCGCCATGGAAATCGTGCTTGGCATCGACAACCTGATCTTCATTTCGATCCTGTCGAACAAGCTGCCCATGGTGGATCGCTCGCGCGCAAGGCGGCTCGGAATTGGCGCCGCGCTGGTGATGCGGCTGCTGCTGCTGGCCACCGTGTCCTACATCGCCAAGCTCACCCAGCCGCTGTTCGAGGCCTTCGGCCAGTCCTTCTCGTGGCGTGACCTGATCCTGTTGGCCGGCGGCCTGTTCCTCGTGTGGAAGGCGACGAAGGAAATCCACCACACGGTGGACCCCGACGACGGCAAGGAGAACATGGTGGGGCAGGTGACCCTCACGGTGGGCGGCGCGATCTTCCAGATCCTTCTGCTCGACCTCGTTTTCTCGGTCGACTCGATCATCACGGCGGTGGGCATGACCGACCATCTCGCCATCATGTACATCGCGGTGATCGTCGCCGTGGCGGTGATGCTGTTCGCGGCCGATCCTCTCGGTAAGTTCATCGCCGCCAACCCGTCCATCGTCATGCTGGCGCTGGGCTTCCTGCTGATGATCGGCATGACGCTGATCGCCGATGCCTTCCAGTTCCACGTGCCGCGCGGCTATGTCTATGCCGCCATGGGCTTCTCGACGCTGGTGGAGGTGCTGAACCTGCTTGCACGGCGGGCGCGGCGGAGGAAGCAGGCGGCGGGCGAGACACTGCATTGAGGCAAGTCTTCTCCCGCTTCTGCAGCGGGAGAAGAAGGGACCCGTTGCGAAACGCAACGGGGAGATGAGGCAAGGCAGGCGCCGCACGGCTGGAGCTCGCCTTTCCTCACCTCCCCCAACTTCGTTGGGTCCCCGTCCTCTCCCGCCTTGCGGGAGAGGACGAGGATCGGCTAGAAGCGCCGCAAATCCGTCAGTTTTGAAAGAGATTTTATCCGATGGCTCGTCAGTTCATCTATCACATGCAGGGTCTCACCAAGGCTTATGCCGGCGGCAAGAAGGTGCTGGAGAACATCCACCTGTCCTTCTACCCGGATGCCAAGATCGGCATCCTCGGCCCCAACGGCTCCGGCAAGTCCACCCTGCTGCGCATCATGGCGGGCATCGACAAGGAATGGAACGGCGAGGCGTGGCTGGCCGATGGTGCCACGGTGGGCTACCTGCAGCAGGAACCGGAACTTGACCCCGCCCTCGACGTGATGGGCAACGTCATGGAAGGTGTCGCCCACAAGAAGGCGATCCTCGACGAATACAATGCGCTGATGGCCGACTACAGCGACGAGAACGCGGAGAAGGCCGGCAAGATCCAGGACGTGATCGATGCCCAGAACCTGTGGGACCTCGAATCCCAGGTGGAGCAGGCGATGGACGCGCTGCGCTGCCCGCCGGGTGACGCGCAGATCGACAATCTCTCGGGTGGTGAAAAGCGCCGGGTGGCGCTGACCCAACTGCTGCTCAGGAAGCCCGACCTGCTGCTGCTCGACGAGCCCACCAACCACTTGGACGCCGAGTCGGTGAACTGGCTGGAGCATCACCTGCGCGACTATCCTGGCGCCATCATGATCGTAACCCATGACCGCTACTTCCTCGACAACGTGACGGGCTGGATCCTCGAGCTCGACCGTGGCCGCGGCATTCCCTACGAGGGCAACTACTCCGCCTATCTCGGCCAGAAGGCCAAGCGCTTCGCGCAGGAATCGCGTGAGGACCAGGCCCGCGAACGCGCGCTTGCCCGCGAGTCCGAGTGGATTTCCGCCAGCCCCAAGGCCCGGCAGGCCAAGTCCAAGGCCCGCATCAAGGCCTATGACGAACTCCTCAAGGTGAACGAGGACCGCCTCAAGTCGACGACAGCGCAGATCATCATTCCGCCGGGCGAGCGGCTGGGCAATACGGTGATCAACCTCGAGGGCGTGTCCAAGGCCTATGGCGACCGGCTGCTGATCGACAACCTCACCTTCAAGCTGCCGCCGGGCGGCATCGTCGGCATCATCGGCCCGAATGGCGCTGGCAAGACCACGCTGTTTCGCATGATCACGGGGCAGGAGAAGGCGGACTCCGGCGCCATCACCATCGGCGAGAGCGTGCAGATGGGCTACGTCGACCAGTCGCGCGATTCGCTCGACCCCGACAAGACTGTCTGGCAGGAAATCTCCGGCGGCAATGACATCATCTATCTCGGCAAGCGCGAGATGAACTCGCGCGCCTATACCGGCGCCTTCAACTTCAAGGGTGCTGACCAGCAGCAGAAGGTGGGCAACCTCTCAGGCGGCCAGCGCAATCGCGTGCATCTGGCCAAGATGCTGAAGTCTGGCGCCAACGTGCTGCTCCTTGACGAACCGACCAATGACCTCGACACCGAAACGCTGGCGGCACTCGAAGAGGCGCTGGAGGATTTCGCCGGCTGCGCGGTGGTCATCAGTCACGACCGCATGTTCCTCGACCGGCTTGCCACCCACATCCTCGCCTTCGAGGGCGACAGCCATGTGGAATGGTTCGAGGGCAACTTCCAGGACTACGAGGAAGACAAGAAGCGCCGCCTCGGCGAGGACAGCGTGATGCCGAAGCGCATCAAGTACAAGCAGTTCGCAAGGTAGGTAGCAACTCGTGGCGGCGGGCCCTCATCCGGCCTGTCGGCCACCTTCTCCCATTGCCTAGCAACGGGAGAAGGGACTCCACCGCCTCCAGACCATTCTCGCGTCCGAAGGATGGGAGAAGGTGGCCGACAGCCCGGATGAGGGTGCTTCGGGTGCCGGATGACGCCGCCCGCCGAGCATGCTAGAGACGGCAAATTCTCAACCTGAGCGACTCGAAAACCATGACCATCACCCGCCGCCTGTTCCTCGCCTCGCTTGCCGCCGTCGCCGCCACTACGGCCTTTGCCGAGGAGGTTCCCGCGCCGGACCTGAGCCAAGAGCCGTTCGCGGTCAAGGACGAGGAAAACAAGATCGAATTCAAGTACCGCCGCAAGGAAGTGGATTTCGAGAGCGCTGAAGCGCCCGGAACCATTGTGGTGGACCCGAAGAAGCGCTTTCTTTACCTGATCCTCGGCAACGGCAAGGCGATCCGCTACGGTGCCTCGGTGGGCAAGCAGGGTCGCACATGGTCAGGCTCTGCCTCCATCGGCCGCATGGAGAAGTGGCCGACCTGGACGCCGACGCCGGAACATCTCGCCGAGTTCCCCAAGCTTGCGAAATACCTGCCGGACGGCATGCCCGGCGGACCGGAGAACCCGATGGGTGCGCGCGCGCTCTATCTCTACCAGGGTGACGTTGACACCATCTATCGCATCCACGGCTCGCATGACCCCTCGCTCATCGGCCGCAAGAAGACGGCGGGCTGCGTGAGCCTGCTCAACGTCGACATCATCGACCTCTACAACCGCGTCCAGATGGGCACAAAGGTGGTGGTGCTGGAGTATTGAGGGGCGGAAGGGACTGTCTTCGTGCAGCCAACTCTCCACTCGTTGCCGTCACCCCGGCGAAGGCCGCGGGCCCGCTTTGGATCTTCACATGCGGTGACACAGCTGGATCCCGGCCTGCGCCGGAATGACGGCAATTGAGAGCGAACTGAGCCTACCCCGCCGCCGCTTTCTTCAGCATCCAGTCCCTGAACAGACCAAATTGCGGCTGGCATGGCTGGCGGCGCCAGACACCTGCGACAGGACGGAGATCGCTGCCCGCACCATGGCGCGAGCCAAGTGCGCGCCGCGCAGGCGACCGGGTTCAGCTGCCGAGATAGGCGAACAATCCGTCGATGCCGCCGCGCGAGACCGTGCTGGTGAACTTTGAGCGCATCTGCTGGGCCAGCCAGATGCCCTGCATGTTGACATCCTTCACCGTGTAGCCGCCGCCCGCCTTGGCAAGGCGGAAGACGATCTTGTTGCCTGCCGCCGAGCGGGTCGTGACCTGGAAGCCATTGCCGGACGGCTTGCAGTCGAGCACCTCCAGATTGCCGCCGCGCAGTCCGCTGCCGTGCTTCTTCAGCGTGTCGCCGATGAACTTGCGGGTGAGGCTGAGGTACTCCGCCTCGCGCGACTTTGGCAGGTCCTTGCGGTACTGGCCCAGCGCGAAGAAACTGAGCGAGCGCAGGTCTGAAAACTGGTTCGCCGCGTTGGCGAAGGCGGTGGGCGAACCCGAAGCCGCCGCGCGGTCATAGGCCTGGCCTGCACTCTTGACGAAACCTTCGGCCGGGCAGCTACCTGCTTGTGCGGACGCAGCGAGGCCAAAGCTGGAGATCGCGATTGCAAAGAGGGCAACGACAAGTTGGCGCACGGGAATCACCATCGTTAATCCATCGGCTCATCAGTAAATACCATCATAGCACGATTGACGAAGGTTGAAGTCGGGGAAATCGGCCGCGCGGTTACCAAAATCAATCTTCGGGCTTGGACTTGGTCCCGGCGATCTTGGCTTCTCTCAGGTGGAGGTCGAGGTTGGAGCCCTTGATGTCCTCTGGTCTTGCAAGCGCGAAGGTGCGCTTGCGGAGTTCCATCACCAGTTCGGCGCGGTCCTCGATGTGGGCGATCTCCTCGAAGGGGATGGGCTCGCCGACGCGGATCTTGAGCCGTGACCCGATACGCCGCGCCGTCTCGCGGAACACCAGCGACAGCCGCAGCGTCAGGCTCAGGTGGCTGGCCAGCTGAAACAGCCGGGAATTCTGGCCCACGAAGAACACAGGAACGACGGTCGCCTTCGACGAGCGCAGCAGCTTGGCGGTGAAGGGGGCCCAGGGCAGGTCGACGGCGGGGCCCTTCAGCGGTTTCTCCGAGGTCGAAACACCGCCACCAGGGAAAATGCCGATGGCGTGGCCCTGGCGCAGCCAGGCCTGGGCCTCGATGCGGGACTTGACGTTGGTCTCGCGGGCCTCGCGGGTGGGGGCGAAGGCCACCGGCAGCAGATTTTCAGCGGCTTCCGGTGCCTGGCAGAGAACGTCGTTGGCCAGCACCTTGGTGTCGGGGCGCACCCTGGTGGCGAGCCAGGTGAGGGTGATACCGTCCAGCACGCCATAGGGGTGGTTCGAGATGAAGATGACGGGGCCGGTCTTAGGCGTGCGGGCCAGCGCCGCCTCGTCGTAATCGAGCTTCATGCGCAGCAGGCGCAACGCCGAATCGAAGAAGTTCTGGCCGTCCTTCAGGTTTTTCTGGTGCTGGACGTAGAGCTTCTTGAGCTTGCGCTGGCCGCCCATCTTTTCGATGGCCTGGATGACGGCGCGCTGCAGCACCGGCTGGTCAGCGGTGGAATAGCTGAAGCGGACTTTCTTGGGTGCAAGTGTCGCGAAGGTTTTCGCCATGGACCGGCTGTCATAAATCCACCCACCAATCGCACTTCGTGGGAGTTCATGCAATGGAGACACGTCAAAGAATGGGAGTTCCGTCATGGATTTTGCCGATTCTCGCCGGGAAGCTATGTGACATGCTTTCGCCCGCCCTGTGACGGGCGTGTGACGGCAGCTTTTCCTTGCCCCCGGGTGCCAGTCCGGGGGATGAAGGCGGGGAAATCACGGAGGAGTTTTCGCGCATGTACACGCTTTATGCCCGCAACCAGGCCGGTTCGGTGGCCGTCGAGGCGCTGCTCGCCGCCTGCGGGGCAGATTACAAGGTCGTCGTCCTGAACCGCAAACCCGATGGTTCTTTCGAAGACTACTTCCTCGCCATCAACCCCAAGGCCGAGGTGCCGACGCTGGTGTTGCCGGACGGCTCCGTCATGACGGAAAGTGCCGCGATGATGATCTACATCTGCGAGCAGTATCCGCAGGCCGGATTTGCGCCGCTGCCGGGCGAACCCGGCCGCGCCCAGTTCCTGCGCTGGCAGGTCTATCTTGCCGCGGCACTCTATGGCAGCGACCTTCGCCTGTTCTATCCGCAGCGCTTCACCACCGATGCCAATGGCGCGGAGGGCGTGAAGGCGAAGGCCGCCGAAATGATGGCGCAGGAGTTCGCGATCTATGCCGATGCACTCGCCGATCGCAGCTTCATGCTCGGCCGCCTCTCGGCTGTCGACATCTATGCCGCCATGCTGTGCACCTGGGCGCCGGACATGGGCGCGCTGTTCGCCACGCACCCGAACCTCAAGCGCATGTATGATGCGGTGCTGCAGAACGAGGCGGTGCAGAAGGTGTGGGCGCGCAACGAGATGTGAACTAGGCGGCCTTCTTCGCCGACCCCAGCCCCAGCACGCGGCAGATGGCATAGACGAGGTCGGCACGGTTCAGGGTGTAGAAGTGGAAGTGCTTCACGCCCTCGCGCCGCAGCGCGTCCACCTGTTCGGCGGCGACCATCGCGGCGACGAGGTTGCGGGTTTCGGGGTCATCGTCGAGTCCTGCAAAGCGGGTGGCCAGTGCCGGCGGAACATGGGCGCCGCACTTCGCCGCGAACTCGCTGACGCGGGCAAATGAAGTGATGGGCAGGATTCCGGGCACCAGTTCGACGTCGATGCCGCGCGCCGCGATGCGGTCACGCAGCCTGAGGAAGAAGGGGTTGTGAAAGAAGAACTGCGAGATGGCGCGGGTTGCGCCATGTTCTGCCTTGTCCGCCATGAAGGCGAGGTCTTCCTCGATCGAGACGGATTCGGGGTGCCGCTCGGGATAGGCCGAGACGGATACTTCGAAATCACCCAGTTGCTTGATGCCGCGCACAAGGTCGGCGGCGTTGCGATAGCCTTGCGGGTGCGGCGTGAAGCGGGTACCGACGCCGCCCGGCGGATCGCCGCGCAGCGCCACGATGTGGTTGACGCCGGCCTTGGCGAAATCCTCGACCACGGCATTGACCTCGGCCTTGCTGGCACCCACGCAGGTGAGATGCGCGGCGGGGCGGAGGGAGGTTTCACTGGCGATGCGGCGCACCGTGTCGAGCGTGCGGTCACGCGTCGTGCCACCCGCGCCATAGGTGACCGAAACGAAGCTCGGGTTCACCGTCTCCAGTTTGCGGATCGTCTGCCAGAAGCTCTCCTGCGCCTCCGCCCTTGGCGGGAAGAACTCGAAGGAGACGGAGATGCCGGAGACGTCTTCCGCGAAGGCGATCATATGGCGTGGTCCTTCAGTGCAGGCGTGCCGACGGCAGAACCCGGCTGCGTGGCGAGCCAGAGAGAGACGGTGAGGCCCTTGCCCTGTGGCCGCCATGGCGGCGCCAGCACATCATGCTGTGACAGTGTCAGCCCGGCGCGGGAAAGCCACAGCGCCATATGCTCGGCGGCGATGCCGAGGCGGCGGTGGGCGTGCTCCGTCCTGAGCTCGTCGAGGTCATGCGGTGCGAAGTCGACGATCAATAGCCGGCCACCGGGTTCGAGAATGCGCGCGGCCTCCGCGAGGGCCCGCACCGGGTCCTCGAGGAAGTGCAGTACCTGATGGATTGTCACGAAGTCGGCAAATCCGTCAGGGAAGGGGAGCGCATAGATTTCGCCGTGCCGCACCTGGGCGTTGCGCACGCCGGCAGCATCGAGGCTGACGCGTGCGATGGCCAGCATGTCGCGGCTTGAATCGATGCCGATCGACTGTTGCGCCACGGGCGCAAAGCGCCTGAGCACCGCACCGGTGCCGGTGCCGAGGTCGACGTGCAGGCGAATGGGTGCGGCGCCCGCGAGCCGCACCATGGCCTGCTCAACGTCCTCTTCGCGCACATGCAGCGAGCGGAGCTGTTCCCAGCTGGTGGCATTTTCCGCGAAGTAGTGCGACGCCGCTTCAGCCCGGCGGCTGCGGATGTCCTCGAGGCGGGCGAGGTCGCCCGCCAGCACCGTGTCGGAACCGGGCAGGAGGTCGACGATGGCGCGGGCCAGGGCGCCCCCCATGCCTTCTTCGCGCAGCCGGAACAGCACCCAGTTGCCTTCCTTGTGGCGGCTGATCAGCCCGGCCTCGACCATGAGCTTCAGGTGGCGGCTGACGCGCGGTTGGCTCTGGCCCAGGATCTGGGTCAGCTCGCTGACATTTGCCTCGCCATGGGCAAGGATGAACAGGATGCGCACGCGGGTCGATTCCGCCGCAGCGCGCAAGCCGGAGAGCAGTTCTTCCATTTTAGAGCCTCCATAACAACATAAACATATCTTTATGTCGATCGCAAGGACCTATGCAGGATTGGGCGTCGATGAGGGCGCACGGACAAGTCTGCGTGCGGACGCGCCCGAGTCTTGCATTTGTCACGATTTCACGGCGTATTAGGTGCGTAGTTTGGGGTTGCCGTCGCAGCTCCGTGTGGAGGCGTGATGATGGACCGGGGGAACAACCCGCTGACCCGGCGGAAAATATTCGGACTGGCGGCTGCGGCCGTGTTCGGCCTCGCCACCCCGGCTTTGGCCAGTTCGGCGGCTGAGGATTATGTGCTGGGTATCGCCGACCAGGTGATGAACCTTGCCAACAAAGGCAAGAAGGGGCCGGCGCTGAAGTCGCAATTCGCCTCGCTGCTCAACCGCTACATCAACCTCAAGGGCATCGCCGACTATGCGCTGGGGCCTTACGTGAAGCAGCTTCCGGCGGGCCGGCGCGGCGAGTTCTATGACCTCGTCAACAACTACGCCGCTGCCCTCTTCAATTACTACGCCGAGGATTTCCGCGGCAACAAGCTCGACATCATGTCGACCACGAAGCAGGGCAAGTTCACGGTCATCCAGTCGGCCATCACGGGCGGTGGTGGCCGCGAGCAGGTGAAGTGGCGTCTGGTGCCCTCGGGCGGCGGCTTCCGCGTGGCCGATGTCAATGTCAAGGGCGTGTGGCTGACGATCTCGATGAAGGACCGCTTCTCGAAGGTGCTGAAGGCCTCCAAGGGCGATTTTGAACCGCTCTTCGCGGAACTGCGGGCAGCCAACACCTGGTGACCCGCTGATGACCTTCAAGGCCGCGTTGTTGACGCGGCCTCGACCTGTCCTTTATGGCGGAATGGACAGCTTGAAAGAAAGCGAATCATGTCGAAGACCCGTCCGTCCCTGACCGCCGCACTGACGCGCCGCGCTGCCCTCGCCGGGCTTGTCGCAGCCTTTGCGTCACCGGCCTTCGCGGCGGGAGAAGATGCGGCAGTTGCCTACATGAAGAAGGTGGCGAAGGACATGCTGGCGGCGCACCGTCAGGGTACGGTTGCCAGCTTCAAGCGCGCCATCCTGCGCCACGCCGACGTGCCGGGAATCGCCGACTATTCGCTGGGCCAGTACAGAAGCAAGCTCTCGCCGGCCCAGAAACAGTCCTACTACAGCGGCGCCGCCACCTTCATGGCGCGCTACTTCGCCGACCAGTCGCGTGAATACGTCGTCTCCAAATACGAGATCGGCGATGCCGACACCGACGGCAACGACATCAACGTCGACACCAAGGTCTATCTCATGAACGGCCAGTCCTACACCGTGGTGTGGCGGCTCGGCAAAAGGGGGGCTGGGTTCAAGGTTGAGGATGCCAAGGTGATGGGCTTCTCGCTCACCTACCTGCAACGCGGAATCTTCACGTCGTTCCTGGCCAAGCGTGACGGCGACGTGTCCCAACTCGTCGCGGCCCTGAACCGCTGAGGCCAGGCCCTCACTTCGTCTGGATGCTCTTCAGATAGTTGATCAGCGATGCGATGCGATCGTTGACGATCAGTTCGCGTGCCACCTTATCGGTATTCGAGGAGGCGGCCTCGCGGTTGAACCAGTCACCCCACACCGGCATGTCACGCATTCCGTGGACCTTGACGTCGACGCGCCCGTCGATCACCTCCATCACGCGTTCTTCAGGAAATTTTCCGGCATTGAGCTTCGAGAGCTTCGTGAGATCCGGAACCGCGAGGGTGAGGAATTCGCCCAGCGTGCCGTCGCCCTTTGCCTCGGCGCCATGGCAGGCGGCGCAGTAGTTCATATAGTCCCGGTGTCCTAGCTCTAGGCTGATGCCTTCGCTCACCAGAGGCGCTCCGGCCAAGCTTCCGGCGGCAATGGTTCCCTCTGCGCCGATCATCATCAGGCCGCTCACCGCCAGTGTCAGGACGAGACATCCGCGCTTCATCGTTCAATCCTCCGCGTTCGGATGAGCATCGCGCCGGAGCCCGCGCGCAGCCTTGATATCAGTCAATTGAGGTTTCATTAACCCTGGGGGTCTTAATTCGTCCTCCGATGAATTCGTAAGTGGCGTTCCAGTGTTCTCGACCTCTTTCCTGCGCAAGTTCCTGATTGTTGCCGCCGCCGCCGCGGTGCTGGCGGCCTGCGGCTCGTCCAAGCAAAAGGGCAATTTCACCACCAAGGGACTGCGCCCGCCGGAAGGCTCCTGCCAGGTGAAGCCCGCGCGCATCGGGCTGGCCGAGAAGATCGCCAATATCAACGAACATAATGGCTGCCAGGTGCCCAATGCCTGGAAGGTCGAGCAACTGGGCTCGGTTTACTTCAGTCAGCCCGCGATCATGAATTGCGGCATGGCGGACCCGCTGCACACATGGCTCGAGGACGTGGTGCAACCCACCGCGCAGAGGAGCTTCGGCGAGAGCATCGTCAGCATCGACGTCGCCGCCTCCTATGCCTGCCGCCCGCGCAACAACAAGAGCGGCGCCAAGATGAGCGAGCATGGCTTCGGTAACGCTATCGACATCGCCGCTTTCACGCTGGAAAGCGGCCGCAAGGTGACGGTCGAGCAGGGCTGGTGGGGCAGTTCCGACGAGCGCCGCTTCCTGCACACCGTGCATGACCGTGCCTGCGGCGAATTCCACACTGTTCTTGGCCCCGATTCCGGCCGTGACCACCGTGACCACCTGCACCTCGACCTGCAGAACCGCGAAAACGGCTCGGTCTATTGCCGTTAGGGCTGAATATTGCAATTTCCGCCCGTCCGGCGCATATGAGCGGCCATGGAACAGGAAATCATCAAGCCTGACGCTGCCCCAAAGGCAGGAAGCCAGGCCTTCAGCCGCACCGGCAGCCTGATGGCTGCCTTTGGCGCCACCCTGCTGATGCTGTGCTTCTGCGGCTCGGCGATGGTGGCCACCGTTTGGGCCATCTCGAAGCTCATCGGCCTTCCCGACATGCTGATGTATGTGGTGATGGCGCTGGGTGTGCTTCCCGTGCTGTGGGCGACGATCTGGACGGCCGGCCGCGCCTGGCATGTCGAAAAGCTGCTTGCCCAGCACAGGGACATCGACGTTCCGGTGTTCAGCCTGACCTACTACTTCAAGAACGGCTGAGCCCGCCCCGGCTTCCATGTCCATCTGGGCCCGCATCGCCGAAACGCTTGCCTCGATCGGCGAGTCGGTCGGCGCTTTCCTGCAGTCGATCGTCAGCCGCGACCCGACCCCGCCCGAGAAGTCGGTGGCCTTCACCATCGGCATGATCGGGCTGGGCGCCAAGATGGCCAAGGCCGACGGAGTCGTGACCGAGGACGAGATCCGGGCCTTCAAACAGGTCTTCCACATTCCCGATGGCGAGCTTGCCACGGTGGCGCGTGTCTTCAACCTCGCCAAGCAGGACGTGGCGGGTTACGAGACCTATGCGCGGCAGATCGCCAAGCTGTTCGACGCCCGCGCCGAGGTGCTGGAGGACGTGCTCGACGGGCTGTTCCATATCGCCAAGGCCGACAATGCCTTCCACCCCGGCGAGCATGGCTTCCTGAGGCGCGTGGCGGACATCTTCGGTTTCTCGGAGGCTGACTTCGCCCGCATCCGCGCGCGCCATGTCGATGTGCCGGACGATCCCTTCCTGATCCTCGGCCTGCCGCGCGATGCAGCACCCGATGCTGTGCGCAAGCGCTACCGCGAACTGGTGCGTGAGCACCATCCTGACCGCCACATCGCGGCCGGCGTGCCGGAGGAGATGGTGGAACTCGCCACGGAGCGCCTGCAGAAAATCAACGAAGCCTATGAGCGCATCATGGAGATGGTGGGGTGATCATCTCGCCGCTGGCACACCGCCATGTTGCCGCGGCCAACCGCGAACCGCGGCGCAATGGCCGCCCTGCCGACATGCTGTTGCTCCACTATACCGGCATGAGCAGTGCTGCGGCTGCCTGCGCGCTGTTGTGCAGCGCGCAGTCCGGCGTATCCTGCCACTATCTTATCGACGAGGATGGGGCGATCACCCAGATGGTCGGCGAGGATGAGCGTGCCTGGCACGCTGGCGTTTCCTCGTGGCAGGGAGATACGGACATCAACTCCCGTTCCATCGGCATCGAGATCCACAACCCGGGCCATCAGATCGCCTACCGCGATTTCCCGGCCGCGCAGATGCACTCCGTCGTGGCGCTTTGCCGCGACATTCTTTCCCGCCACCTCATTGCGCCCCGCAACGTGCTCGCCCATTCCGACGTGGCGCCTGGCCGCAAGATCGACCCGGGCGAGCGCTTCGACTGGCCACTGCTGTTCCACGAGGGCATTGGCCATTGGGTGCCGCCGGCCGAAGCGGATGGCCGGATGCTGCTGGGGCAGGACCTAGCAACCTTTCAGCGCTGCCTGCGCGATTATGGCTATGGCATCGACGTGACGGGCGAACATGATGAGGTGACGCGCAAGGTGACGGATGCCTTCCAGCGGCATTTCCGCCCCGCGCTCGTCAACGGCATTCCCGATTACTCAGCGCTGCGCACGGCGGAGCGACTTGTGACGTCGCTGGTTGCCTAGCCCTTGCGGCAGAGGGCCAGCAGGCCGGAGACGTCCGCATCATAGAGCGGGAACACCACGTCCTGCGCATCGATCCTCACGGTGAAGCGATCAGCCTTCTCCATCGCCTTCAGCAGCGGAGTGTCCACCGGCATCTCCACCTCGACGCTGGAGGTGGGGGCGTCGGCGCTGATGTCGATCTTGCCGGCGAAGGTCGCGGTCTCCCTGCCTGCCGTCACCGTCATCGGCACCTTGCGGCGGGCCAGGCGCTGCAATTCATGGGTGGGGCGGGGGACATAGAGGTTCACGATCCCCTTTCGGGCCGGGCACCACAGGCTGACGCCTACGTCATCGCTATCGGCCACGCCGAAGATCAGATATGCCTCCTGGTCGCTTGCATCGAGCGTCCATTCGCGCTCCTGTGCGAGGGCCTCGCCGGTGACGAGGCCAAGAGCGAAAACAAGGGCGAGGAAGCGGTGCATGGTGCGTAGGAAACCCGGAGATGAAGCGCCTGTCTATCGGCTCTTCTGGGATCGGGGAAGTGCCAATATGGCGCCGCACGCCGTGCTCCGGGAGATCGGCTGCCCGTTCGAACTGATACGTGTGGATATCTCCAGGGCTGAGAACCGCGACCCGGACTATCTGGCTCTGAACCCCAATGCCCGGGTGCCGACCCTGGTGGATGGCGACCGGGTGATCTACGAATCCGCGGCCATCATGATGCACTTGTGCGAGGCATATCCGCAAGCCGGGCTCATGCCGCTGCCGGGCGAGGCCGATCGCGGTGCATTCCTGCAATGGCTGTTCTGGTTCACCAACACGCTGCAGGAAGATCTGCAGCACTGGTGGCATGCCGACAACTACCTCGATACCGAAGCTGCCCGGCATGAGATGAAAGTCGTTTCGGAACGAAGGCTTGCCCGCATGTTCTCGCAGCTTGATTCAAGGCTGGGCGAGGCTGGCCCCTATATGCTGGGCGAGCGCTTCTCCGCCCTCGACATCTTCCTTGCCATGCTCTGCCGCTGGACCAGGGCCATGGCTGTTCCCGCCACTTCCTACCTCAACCTCAACCGCCTGATAGGCCTCGTCACCGCGCGCCCTGCGTGGCAGGCGATGATGCTGGCCGAGGGCATCGACTGGAACGGACCCCTCGCATCATGACTGCCTCGCTGATCATCACCAACGCCGCCATCCTGACCATGGACCCGGCGCGCCCGACTGCCGAGGCGATTGCCATTTCCGGGAATCGAATCATGCGCTTGGGGGCGCATGTGGAGGTGATGGCTGAGAAGGGCGCCATCACCCGCGTGGTCGATGCCGGGGGTGGCTCGGTGATCCCGGGCTTCATCGAGGGCCACATGCACCTCTTCGCGGGGGCGGCCGAACTGTCCCACCTCGACCTGACCGGCACGCGTGGCTTCGAGGAACTGAAGGCGCGCACCGAGGCCTATCTGAAGGATCATCCTGGTGACGACCTGGTGGTCGGCGGCCAGGCGGATTACGTGATTATCGGCGCGCATGAGCCGTTGTCGCGCCATCATCTCGACAGGATCGCCAGGGACCGGCCGATCATCGTCTTCTCGCCGGATCACCACACGGCCTGGGCCAATACCATCGCACTGGAGAAGGCGGGCATCCTGCAGGGCCGCAAGCTGGGGCCGGGCAACGAGATCGTCATGGGGGCGGACGGGCTGGCGCAGGGCGAGTTGCGCGAGGGCGAGGCCATCAATCCGGTGACTGCGCTGTCGACGAAGGGCCAGCGCGACCGGTTGGGCCTCGTCACCGGCGGCGAGCCCGACCCCTATCCCACCAAGGCGGAGTTCGAGACCGACCTCGAGACCATGCGGGCCGGGCTGCGGCATGCGGCAGCGCACGGCATCACCTTCATCCAGAACATGGACGGAAACATCTATACCCTCGAACTGCTTGAGGAACTGCACCGCCGTGGCGAACTGACGGCACGGGTAAAGGTGCCATTCCACTTCAAGAACTTCATGGACACCGCGATGCTGGAGAAGGCCTCGCAGATGGCGGCGCGCTATGACGGCGAGATGATCTCCTCGGGCTTCGTCAAGCTGTTCATGGATGGGGTCATCGACAGCGCCACCGGCGTGATGGTCGAGGATTATGCGGGCCGCCCCGGCTGGAAGGGTGAGCCGCTGTTCGAGCCTGAGCGCTTCGCGGCGATCGCCACCGAGGCTGACCGGCGTGGCCTGCAGATCGCCGTTCACGCCATCGGCGACGGTGCGGTGCGGATCGTGCTCGACGGCTATGAGGCGGCGCTGAAGGCCAATGGCCGGCGTGACTCGCGCCACCGCGTGGAGCATGTCGAGGTCATCCACCCTGACGACATTCCGCGCTTCAAGGCGCTGGGCGTCATCGCCTCGATGCAGCCGCCGCATCCGCCCGGCAACCACGGTCTGCCGCTCGAGCCCTATCTCTCCAACATCGGGGAAACCCGCTGGCAATGGGCCTTCGCCTGGAAGGCGCTGCGCGAAGCGGGTGCGCGCCTCGTCTTTGGTACAGACTGGCCGGTCTCGAACATCGATCCGCTGTGGTCGCTGCAGTCCGCCATGACGCGCGGCCGCTGGAATGACCGCATGCCGGACAACCGCCAGAGCCTGCAGCAGGCGCTGCACTCCTACACGGCGGATGGCGCCCATGCCGGCTTCATGGAGGGCAAGACGGGCATGCTGAAGGAAGGCATGCTCGCCGACGTCTGCGTGCTGCCGGTGGATTTGGCCAGGACCGACCCTGCCACCCTCAAGGGCATGACCCCACGCATGACGGTGTGCGACGGGCGGGTGGTGTTCGAGGGGTGACGCCATGGCGATTGCTATTCCCCGTGCAATACCCTACCTCCCATCTGCCAGCTGGCTGGATGACCGCTGCCGCTAGGCCCGAAAGGGTGCGGGAGAGGAAAGTCCGGGCTCCATGGAAACACGGTGCCGGGTAACGCCCGGCGGGGGCGACCCCAGGGAAAGTGCCACAGAAATGATACCGCGGATCCGGGCTTCGGCCTGACGCAAGGGTGAAAAGGTGCGGCAAGAGCGCACCGCGCCCCCGGCAACGGGGGTGGCATGGCAAACCCCACCGGGAGCAAGACCGAATAGGGGTGGCGCGGCGGG
>CANJMQ010000056.1 GCA_947475225.1 Bradyrhizobiaceae bacterium | reverse complement strand
TATTCGGAACTGCCCTCTGACCTCGCGGACTGGCTACGGTTCTTCGAATTGCATTTGCAATACTGCCGCACGGGCCAACCCGACAGTCGACCTGCAGCACTTTTGGCCCGCCGAATGGCTCAGAGCTGCTGTTAATAGTTGGAGCACCACGCAGAATAAAGAATCGAACTCTTATATCATTGAATTTGTAATGTAATTATTCCGTCCGCTCCCTTTCCTGAGTTCCGAGGCGGGATGTTCCTCGTGGCGCAGCGGCCCTTCTTCTGGATTGAGTTTGGAGCGCGACTGGGCAAGGCGTTACTGCCGCTGGCGTGGCGCTAATTCACATGCAGTATGGGCTATCGAACAGTTCGAAATCTTCCTGTCGATTTGCAAGAGATTACGCCCTGCTGATACTGAAGGTAACATCTGTTCCAATTGCTATTCAGTGTAACAGATGTTACAAATCTTGCCATCCGTGCTGGATGGATGGAGTGCGCAATGTCCCATGTTTTCCATCGTGACCCCCGCAAGGCGTTGCCACTGGCGGTGAAGGGTAAGGGCATTTCGATCATCGACGCTGACGGCAAATGCTATCTCGATGCATCTGGGGGCGCAGCGGTGTCATGTCTGGGGCACGGGCATCCTCGTATCACCGACGCGATCATTCGTCAGGCGCGCGAGCTCGAGTATGCTCACACCTCGTTTTTCACGACGAGAGCTGCCGAGGAACTAGCGGATTATCTGGCTGAGCGTGCGCCGGGGACGCTGAACCACCTCTATTTCGTGTCCGGCGGCTCGGAGGCGGTGGAAGCCGCCCTGAAACTGGCGCGCCAGTATTACCTCGAAATCGGTCAGCCCTCGCGCCACCGCTTTATCGCGCGAAGGCAGAGCTATCATGGAAACACGCTCGGTGCGCTGGCGATCGGCGGCAATGCCTGGCGCCGAGAGCCATTCCAGCCGCTTCTCATCGAAGCTCATCACGTGTCGCCCTGCTACGCTTATAGGGAGCTCCTCGACGGCGAAAGCGGGCAGGACTATGTCGCCCGCCTAGCCGCGGAATTGGAGCAGAATATCCTCGAGCTCGGACCCGAAACCGTCGCGGGGTTTGTAGCTGAAACGGTGGTGGGTGCCACGCTGGGCGCCGTGCCGCCCGTGGCGGACTACTTCCGCCACATCCGGGCGGTGTGCGACAAGTATGGTGTCCTCCTGATCCAGGACGAGGTGATGTCCGGCATGGGCCGCACAGGCTATCTGTTCGCCTGCGAGGAGGACGGCATCGTGCCGGACATCGTGGCGATCGCAAAGGGCCTTGGTGGAGGCTATCAGCCGATCGGAGCAATCCTGGTTGCCGACCACATCTACAAGGCGGTGGTCGAAGGCTCCGGTTTCTTCCAGCATGGCCACACCTACCTAGCTCACGCCATTGCATGTGCCGCGGCCCTCGAGGTGCAGAAGACAATCGAGGAGGAGGATCTGCTCTCCAATGTGCGCGCGAGGGGCGAGCAACTCGATCAGCTGCTGAGGGCAGAGCTCGCCCAACATCCCCATGTAGGAGACATTCGGGGCAGGGGGCTGCTTCGCGGCCTGGAGATCGTCAAGTCCCGCGAGACCAAGGCACCCTTCGATCCGTCCCGCCGCATCCACGCAAGAATTAAGAGCGAGGCGATGTCACGCGGCCTCATGACCTATCCGATGGGCGGTACCATCGATGGCCGCCGCGGTGACCACGTGATGCTGGCGCCACCCTTCATCTGCACGGCGGAAGACATCGCGCAAATTGCCGACCTCCTCGCCCAGTCGATCGACGCTGCCACACAAGCAGAGGGTTGAGGGCATGCAGCCCGCAGGTTCCATCTTCCTCTCAGTGGCTCCGAGTGGCGCGCGCAAGACGAAGGCAGATCACCCGATGCTTCCGGTCACCGCGGCCGAAATTGCCGAATGTGCCGCGGCATGCCTCGACGCCGGGGCCTCCATGATCCATCTTCACGTACGGGGCGCCGATGGCCGCCACAGTCTCGACACCGGGAGATATCGGGAGGCGATGCAGTTGATCCGCAGGGCGGTGGGCGACGGCCTCGTCATCCAGGTGACGAGCGAATCGGTGGGTCTTTACAGACCACGCGAGCAGATAGAGATGGTGAAGGGACTTCGCCCGGAAGCAGTATCCGTGGCAGTCCGCGAACTGTTCTCCGGAGACGTTCCCGAGCAGGAACTCGCCGCTTTCCTCGCCTGGTGCCATGACGAGAGGATTGTCATCCAATTCATTCTCTACGACGATGCGGATGTGATGGCCTATCTGGCGCTCCGGCGGCGCGGCATCATTCCGGAGCCTAGGCACTGGGTGCTGCTCGTACTCGGACGATATACCGGGGGGCAGTCGTCGGTTCGTGATCTCATTCCCATCCATTCCGCCTGGCGTGCCGAACCCGGCCTCACGGACAACATCTCTTGGGCGGTTTGCGCCTTCGGGCAGCGTGAATGCGAATGCGCCATTGCCTCAGCTGCGCTGGGCGGTCACGCGCGCATCGGCTTCGAGAACAACCTGCTCCTGCCGGATGGCCGCGTGGCCCGGGACAATGCCGAACTGGCGGGCAGCTTCGCCGCTGTTGCGCACCTTTTGGGCTACCGTCTTTCCACGGCTCATGATATGCGCGCGCTGCTGTCCTGAGGCACCTCCTTGTCAGCCGTGAGGGTGGCGCTGTTCAAAAAAGCCCCGTATCCCGGCATGCCGCCGGTAAAGCGCGAGCGTCGAATCCGTCCAGCCCATGGTATAGCCGTTTCCGACGATCATAGTGATGTCGCGCCCCGCACCCTCCGCGGTAAGGGCGGCCCGGGTGAAGGACGTCGCCATGCTGAAGAGTAGGAGCTGCCCGCCGTCGCGCGTGGCAAGAATTGCCGCACCCTCCGTTCTCTCTACATTCGTCGTATTGATAACGAGGTCGAACAGGTCGCCGCCCGATACATTCTGAAGCATTCGATAGGCTGTGACGGCATCGCGCGCATCGCAGTGCACTACGTGGTCGGCCACTCCCAGCCGGCTCACCTGTTCAACGGCCTCAGCAGATACTTCAACAGCAACGAGAAGGCCCGAGCCGCTCAGTTTTTCGCGCGCGGCGAAGAGGCAAAGCGTACCGGCCTTGCCCGCCCCGAAGACGCAGATGCGCTGATCTGGTCGGGCAAGTTTGAGCACGGTTGCGGGCGCGCCAGCCACGTCGAACAGCGCCGTCGCGATCTTGTCCGGAACGTTCTCCGGCATGCGCGCCCACAGTCCGGTCTCGAAAAGAATGCCGTGGCCGCGCGCTTCGACTTGCGCGGCTGCCACGTCGATCCGGCCGATGGCGTTCAGTGAAAGGGGCGTAAGGCTCAGGGAGACGAGCGTGCAGATGCGGGTTCCGGGCGTGAGCGTGCGGTCCGGAAAATCTGGACCGACCTCTGCGACCCGACCAACGAGGACGCCGCCGGAGCCAGTGACCGGATTGTGCATCTTGCCCCGGGCTCGCACGATTTCGTTCACCCGGTCGGCAATCGCCTGGAGATCGTTCCCGCTACTCTCGGCGATCTGCCTCATGCTGGAGGAATCGAGGTTGAGCATCTCGACGTCGACAAGCAGCTCGTTGCTCCACAGCGGCAGACCTGCATCGAGCTGGGTCGCTTCCTGTGGGAGAATGCCATTCGCCCTATGCGAACCGAACCGGCAGCCGCCGGCCCGAAAGAGCCGTGCCGCCTGTGCGCCGCTCATTCCATCTCCGAAGGGACGTCATGGTCGGCGTGCCGCTGCAGCCAGCGGTCAATGCTGTCGATGTCCCAGAATTTCACGGCGCGGGCGTTGGTGAACGGCGTTCTGAGTGCGGCACCGAGTGCGTCAGCACTCTCGCTGCCGAGCTTCTCTCGGAGGCGTGCCGCGGTAGTGGAAATGCGATCTTCGGTGGTCTCGATGGTCTGCCGGGCTTCCTCGGAAAGAGTCTGTCCGGCGGTGGCCGCGGTGGCGCGTTCGACCGCGCGTGCGCGCGCCAACTGCCGGTCCCGGGGTTCGTTCCGCATGCGTGCACGCTGTGCCTCGGTGCCTTCCGCATCATAACCGATCGAGTGATCGGGATTGGTGACGATTATGACGCCATAATCCGCCTGTGCAGCTTCGCGGCTGACAAAACCCTGCACCACATCGTCGACGACGCGCGCGGCGGGCCGGACCAGTGGATCGCCATAGCCACCGCCCCCGCCGGACATCATGCGGAACCATGTGTCGCGCCCCGAGTGCAGCCCATTGAACTTCGACGGGCTTGCGGTGTGCAGCGCCTGACGGATCGTTTGCCACTCGCCTGCGCTTCCGTTCCGCAACATGAGTGCGTTGCATGCGCCGGGGTCGCCCCCCGCGAGGCCGAAGGGTGGGATCACAAAACGCTCGCCCAGTGAATTTATCTCCACCGAGTCGGCGAGGAGCTGCACGGTGCGGATGGTGCCCACGCCGCCGCGCCACTCGCCCGGGCCACCGCTGTCGGTGTGTAGTCTCACCTCTCGGTAGCGGAGCGGGAGCGTGGATTCGATCCATTCCACCGGATAGTCATTGAAGTTCGACGTTGGGTTCGGCGTGCAGTTCCAGCCGTCGCGCCAGGCGCAGGCACCCCAGCCGCCCTCGATGAAGAAGTAGAAGCCGTAGCTTGCTCGCCGTTCGGCATCGTAGCCGCCGCCAGAAAAGTTGATGCAAGTGCCGTAGCTGCCCGCGCCGATACGGTTCGAAGCGATGGGGGCGAGCGCACCCATGATTGCATCAACCACGCGAATCGACACCTCCGTCACGCCGCCGAAGCAGGGCGCGGGCGGCGCCGGATTGAGGAGGCAGCCCCTCGGCACGACCACCTCGATCGGCCGGAAGCAGCCGTTATTGAATGGCACGTCGGGTCCCAGTAACTGAAGGATGGCGTTGAATGTCGAGGAAAGCGTGTTGCCATAGGAGGAATTCACCGGCCCTTCGGCCTGCGGACTCGTTCCCGTGAAATCCACCTCCATCCGGTCGCCCGCGACCGTGATGGTGACCTCGATCCGCCGAGGCTGGTCGGTCACGCCGTCGTCATCGACAAATTCCGTGAAGCCGTAGCGGCCGTCCGGGAGGTCGCGAATCATCAGCCGCGTCAGCTGCTCGGCATGGTTCTTCACGTCCGTCATCGCTGCATCGATGGCCTCGGCGCCATACCGCCCGGCCAGCCGGAGCAGCCGCCGTTCGGCAGTCTGCGTACTGGCCAGCTGTGCCTGGAAGTCGCCCCACTGGTCGCGCGGGAAGCGAACATTGAGCGTGATGAACTCGATGATGTCGCGGTTCTCCTCGCCCTTGTGGAACCAGCGCACCGGGGGAATGCGAAGGCCCTCTTGAAACACGCTGCGCGCCGTGCCCGGGAACCCCGCGACAGCCATACCCCCGATGTCGAGGTGATGAGCGCGGTTCACCGCATAGCCGAGCAGACGGGAGCTCGCGAATATTGGTCTGATGAGGGTGATGTCCGGCAGATGCCCGCCGCCGCGATAGGGGTCATTCACGAGATAAACGTCGCCGGGAAAGATGTTGTCCGGGCCGAAGAATAGTACGACGAACTCGACGGTGAGTGCCATTGCCGACAGGTGGCTCGGATCATAGTTGGCCGCGGCGATCAGTTCGGCTTTGCTGTCCACAATAGCGCAGGAGAAATCGCGCCCCTCGACGAAGAGCGAGGAGTTCGCGGTGCGGATCATGGTATGGCCCATTTCCTCGCAGATGGTCTGGAAGGCGCTGCCTATGACGCGCTGCGTGACGTGGTCGAGATGCGGCGTGCTCATGCTGCGGCTCTCCGGATGAGAATTTCACCAGCGCCTCCGATCGTGGCTTCCAACCCGGGAAGAACGATGCAGTGGGCTTGCGGTTCGATGATGATGGCCGGCCCCCTGATCAAGCTACCGCGCCCGAGCTGACTTCGAGCAACGATTGTGGTGCTCAGCGCTCGGTCATACCCATGGAACCAGACCTGCGACTCCGCCATGGGCATGTCCTGCACGGCTGCCGCGGGCCGTGCCGCCGGAATCTCGAGTTTGCGCCTCACGGCTGCTGAGAGCCTCACGGTCACGAGCTGGCAGGGGTCGTTGCGTTGGTGGGAGAACATCTGGAGATGCGCCGCGTCGAAGCGGGCGCGGGCGGTGGCGAGACTGTCTCGGCCGAAGGGCGGGCCGGCGCCGATCGGCACCGAGATCTCATGCGACTGGCCCTCGTAGCGCAGATCGAGCTTGAAGCGCAGCTCCGCTTCGGCAAGCCCATAGCCGTCCCGCGAGAGGTCCGCCACGGCGAGGTCGCTGAGCTCCGCGCAGACGCCGTTGAGGAGGTCGAGGTCCAGGCTCTCGACTTTGGCGAGGCAGGACTTGGCGTAGTCATGAACGACATCGGCGAAGAGGCCGCCGAAGGCCGACCATACCGCGGGATAGAGCGGCACGATTCCTGCTGCTGCCTCTGTCTCGGTTACCAGAGCCGAGAGGAACAGTGGGCCTCCGCCGCCGAAGCCGACAAGAGTGTAGTCACGGGGATCGAGCCCGACCTGCACCGTCATCTCGTCGATGAGTTGCGCCATGCGGGTGGCCGCCAGATGCAGGATGCCACAGGCCGCCCGTTCGGCCGGCAACCCCAACGGGTCGGCGATCGTCGTCCGGAGCGCCTCGCGCGCCTTGTCGGCATCGATCGACATGCGTCCGCCGAGAAAATGTCTGGGGTCGAGATGCCCTGCGACGATCGCTGCGTCGGTCACGGTGGGTTGGGTGCCGCCGCGGCCGTAGCACACCGGCCCTGGATTAGCGCCCGCCGACTGCGGGCCAACCTTCAACCGTCCAGTCGCATCAAGGCTGGCGATCGAGCCGCCGCCCGCGCCGATCGAGCGCACGTCGACCATGGCGGTGCGCAGCGGTATGTCCCATTCGAGGCTTGCCTGCTGCGTGAAGTTCGCCTCGCCCCCGGTGATCACCGACACATCCGCGGTGGTCCCGCCGATGTCGATGGCGATGAGGTTCGGAACACCCGCCTCGCGCGCGAACCTAAGGGCCGATGCGACGCCGCCCGCGGGTCCGCTGCGCGCCATCTCGAGCGGCTTGGCACGTGCGGAAACCGAGGAGGTGATTCCGCCGTTTGACTTGATGATCTGTGGCCGCGCCGGTACCCCGTGGCTCGACAGCTGGGCTTCGAGGTTTGACATGATCTTCTCGGCCAGAGGCGCCAATGCCGCCGCAATGACCGTGGTTGAGGCACGCTCATATTCCTTGATCTCGGGGTTCACGGTGCTCGAGAGCACGACCTGGATGTCGGGTGACGTCTCGCGGATGCGGTCACGCACCTGCTGCTCATGGGTGGGGTTCAGGAACGAGAACAGCAGGGAAACCGCCACGACGCCAATTCCGCGCTGCCGCATCCGCTCCACGGCGACATCGACGCCGGCTAGGTCGAGGGGCTCGATCTCGCGCCCCTGCCAGTCGATGCGGCCCTTGATGCCGAAGCGCAGGTCATGATCGACGAGGCTGCGCGGACGGTCCCATTTCCAGCCGAAGAGGTGTTCGCGCCACAGCCTGCGGATTTCCAGTGTGTCGGTGAAGCCGTCGGTGCCGAGGAAGGCGACCGGCGACAGCTTGCGCTCGACGAGCGCGTTGGTGATCGCCGTCGAGCCGAAGATCAAGGTTTCGATTTCTTGGGGCGGAATGCCGCTGAGCCTGATCGCGGCGATCACGCCGCCGACGGCATCCGGCGTCGAATCCGCCTTTTCGAGAACGATCCGGCCATCCCGGTCATCGATTGCGAAGAGGTCTGTGAACGTGCCGCCGACATCCACTCCGACGTGATAGGCCATGATGTTTCCATTGTTCCAAGTGCAGTTAATGCATTAAGGCATGACGAAAGGGCCCGACGGGGCGAGGCCGATTGCGACTTTGTCCCCCGGTTTGTGAACGGGCAGCCCCAGCACCACGGACTCTATTCGGAAATCGCCCCGCGCCAGCACGATGTCCGATGTCTCGCCAGCCGGTGTGATGTCCTGGACCGTCACGTCCTGCCAGGTTGCGCCGCTGCTACCATTCGGCACGATCAGGACATGCTCCGGCCTGATCAGCACCTCCACCGCACTGCCGGACTGGCCCTCGCCGCGGCAGGTGAAGGTTGCACCCTCGGCTGCAACGACCAGCATGCCGGCCTCTTGCTTAACGATTGTCCCGCTGAGGAGGCGTCCCTTCCCCAGGAAGGTGGCGGTGAAGGCGTCATGCGGCGATCTGTAGAGCTCTCCCGGTGTCGCGACTTGCAGCAGCTTGCCGTTCCGCATCACGGCTACCCGGTCGGACATTGCGAAGGCCTCCTGCTGGTCGTGGGTCACGAGCAGTGCAGTCATCCGGAGTCGCCGGAGCAATTCGCCGAGTTCCTTCTGCAGGCGTAGGCGGATTTGCCGGTCAAGTGCGCCCAGTGGTTCGTCGAGCAGCAGCACCCGTGGCTGAACGGCCAGCGCCCGCGCCGTGGCGACGCGCTGGCGTTGCCCGCCCGAAAGTTGTGAGATGGCCCGCCGCTCATAGCCGCTCAGTCCGACGAGCTCCAGCATATGGGCGACCTGGCGTTCGATGTCCGGCTTCGCCCAGCGGTGCATGCGCAGTCCGAAGGCGATATTCTCCGCGACGTTCAGGTGGGGAAACAAAGCATAATCCTGGAACACTGTGGCGGTGGGCCGCTTGTTGGGCGGCAACTCGACGATCGCCTCACCCGAGATGCGGATGTCGCCCGAGTTGGGACGGAGCTGGCCTCCCACCATCCCGAGCAATGTCGACTTGCCGGAACCCGAGGGCCCGAGGATCGCCACGATCTCCCCGGCTGCGAGCGCAAGGGACACCTTGTCCACGGCGACCACTGACCCGAAATGCCGCGTCAGTTCGGCAATTTCGAGGGTTGCACCGGGCATGTTCTCTTCGGCAGTCACGGTCCGTTGTCCACTCACAATGCAAGATATCCGCCATCCACGAGGATGGTGGCGCCGGTAACGTAACTCGACTCATCCGAGGCGAGGAAGATTGCGGCACCCACCATGTCCTCGGGCTGGCCCGGCCGGCCCATCGGGATGTGGGGCATGATGTCCGCATATGCGGCAAGCCCCTCGGGCGTATCCAGAGGATTCATTGGCGTGTTGGTGAGGCCGGGGGCAAGCGAATTGACGCGGATGTGATGCTGCGCAAGGTCGAGCACCATGCCCTTGGTGATCATCTTCGCTCCGCCCTTCGAGGCCACGTAATGCGCGCATCCCGGCTGGGCCACTTCGGCAAGCTGCGAGGTGACGTTGATGATCACCCCGCCGCCTGCCGCCGCCATGTGGTGTGCAGCAGCCTGGCCGCAGAGGAACAGGCCTTTGAGGTTGGTGTCGATCACCCGGTCCCATTCCTCGTCGCTGATCTTGAGAAAATGCGTCACCGGGGAGATGCCAGCCGCGCACACGATGACGTCGAGCCCGCCAAGCCAACCGATGGCCTCGGCCATCATGCGCTCGACCTCCTCGCGGAAGCGCACGTCGACCTCTTTGGCCTCCGCCGCGAACCCCTGGGAACGGATCTCAGAGACGGTCTCATCCGCTCCGCTCCGGTTGGCGTCGGCAACGACCACCCGAGCGCCCTCGCGGGCATAGCCCTTCGCGATGGCGCGGCCGATGCCGCTGCCCGCTCCGGTGATGATGCATCGGCGCGCCTTCAGCCTCATGGCCTCTCCACCGGGCTCATGTGGTTTCCTGTGCGGCGCCCCGGACGAGCATGCGCAGGACGAAGGGCAGCAGCAAGAGGACGGCTGCCAACACGAAAATCACGATCAGGCTTGAATAGGCGAGCACCGAAGGTGGGAGGCCGTTCCTCTGCATCGAGTAGACAAGCATCGGCAGCGTATTGAAGCCGCGTCCGGTGAAGAAGGCGATGGCCCATTCGTTGAAGCTGAGGAGAAAACCCAGGATGGCTCCGGATCTTATGCTTGGCATCAGGATGGGCAGCGTGACATGGCGGAATGTCTCCACAGCACTGGCGCCGAGGTCGCGGGCCGCGGCATCGAGCCGCCAGTCGTATCGGAAGAGCTGTGCCACCACCATCAGCACCACAAAGGGCGTTGCGAAGATCGTGTGACCGATGATCACGGTGCCGTAGCCGAGCGGAAGACCGATCTCCACGAAGGCAACCTGCAGGGCGGCCGCCAGTACGAGGACAGGAACGGCGAGCGGGATGAAGCCCAGGACGGAAGCAGTGCGCCAGAACCGCCCTGTTCCGCGCACCACGACGAAGGCGAAGGCGGTACCCATGCAGGTCGAGATGGCGGATACCCCCACGGCGATCAGTACGCTGCTCAGCAATGACGACCATATCCTGTCGTCCGACAGCAGGTCACTGTACCACTGCAGTGTGAGTCCCGTAATCGGAAAGGCATAAAAGCGGGAGGCGTTGACGCTGAAGACCGAGACCAGCACGAGCGGCGTCAGCGAGAAAACGAGCATTGCCGCAGTCATCACGGTCAGGAAGACGTGCCGCTCACTTCGCATGGGAGGGAACTCCGGTAGAGAGACCGTAGTGGCTGCAGGCCCTCAGCGCCAGCGATGTCACGAGCGCGACAAGCATGAGGGTGATGGTACCCGACACGATGAGCACCACCGTGAGGGTGGCGCCGAGAGGCCAGTTGTGCGCGTGGAAGAACTGGTCCCGGATCGCCGTGGCCATAAGCCGGCTCGAGGTGCCGCCGAGAATCTCGGGCTCCAGGACGGCGCTTAGTGTGGGCACGAAGACCAGCACCGCGCCGGTCACCACGCCGGGCGCGGCGAGGGGAAGCACCACGCGAAAGAAGGCAGCGGCGGGGGAAGCCCCGAGATCCCGCGCCGCGGCGATGATGCGGTCGTCGATCACCTTCATCGACAGGTAAGTCGTGAACAGGAGGAAGGGGAATACATTATATGTCAGTGCCAGGGTCATCGCCAGTTCACCATAGAGGAGCGACAGGATGGGCTCGCTGATCAGGCCCAGCTGCAACAGGCTCTCGTTGATGAGCCCGTGGACCCCGAGAATGCCGCGCCATGACACCGTGCGCACCAGCGGACCGGCGAGGAAGGTGGCGGAAACGAGAAGCAGGATGAGGGACTCAATGCGTGGCGACTGCACGACCTTGGCGAGATAGTAGGCGACCGGCAGCGCGATGCAGAGCGAGGCGATGATGACGATCACACCGATGCGCAGGGTACGCAACAGCACGTCGAGCCGGCCGGAGGCGAGGTCGGCCAGCGAGGCATAGTTCGCAAGCGAGACCTGGCCGCTCTGGTCCGTCAGGGACAGCGCGGCCAGTCCGGCAAGTGGAAGCGCGAAGAAAACCAGCAGGCTCGCGAGCCATGGCAGGGCAGCAGCCGTTATCCAGCCGCTGCCCCTGGCATTCTTGACGAGCCCTGCCGACATGGAAGGACCGTCAGGCGTTCAGAACGCGGTCCCAGGCCGCCTGGTACGCCGGCGGGTCGGCCGGATTGAGGAACCACGTGGCCCCCTTCAGGAAAGCGGCAGGATTGTTGATATCCAGTTTCTTCTGGAGGTCCTCCGGCATGGCGGCAATGGCCAGCTTCGACGTGGTGCGATAGCCAGCGTCCTCGCCCAAGATCCTTCCGTAGGTGTCTCCCACCAGATAGTTGGTGAATGCCTCGCAGGAGGCCTTCACATCGCCGTCGGCCTCCTTGGTGAGATAGTTGGCGTCATACCATGCGAGTTCGCCCTGCTTGGGGTGGGCCCAGCGGATATCGATGTCCTGCTTGCGCAGCTCCATTACGGGCTGCCAGCCCCATCCGACCACCACCTCGCCCGTCGCCATGAGGTTCTTGAGATCGCCGATATCGTTCCAGTAGGTGCGGACCAGCGGTTTCTGCTTGATCAGCAGGTCGACGACGCTGTTCATTTCGTCCTTCGTCATGACGAAGGGCTTCTTGATGCCAAGATACATCGCACCGACGATGAGGCTCTCGAAAAGGCCATTGGGCATGGAGATGCGGCCGGCGAACTGCTTGTCGAACAGGGCGCCGATGTCGGTCAGTTCGCCGCCGGCCTCCTTGGCCCTGTAGACCATGGAGTTCGTGCCCCAGACGATCGGCACGCCATAGACCTTACCGTCGAACGACAGGCCCTCGACGTCCTTGAATTCGTCGAGAACTTTGGCCGCGTTGGGAACGTTTGCTACGTCGATGGGCTGAAGCACGCCGTCAGCGTAGGACAGGTTCACGTGATAACAGCCGTCCACCAGCATGTGGACGCCAGCCCCGCCGGCCTTGAGCTTCGTGACCACTTCGGCGGGATCGGAGAACAGTTCCGTCTTCACCTGCGTGCCAGACACCTTCGTGAAGGGGGCCAGCATGTCTGGCCGGGCATAGGCTTCGTTGGTACCCCAGACGATTTCACCCGCCGCCGCTGCCGAAGCACCACGCGTCCAGTGACGTCCTACCGCCGTCACCATGGCGCCCATGGAGGCGGAACGGATGAGTTTGCGTCGGTTCAATCTCATATTGAGCATGTTTCCTCCTTGGTGCGCGCGTCACCTTGCGAGGCAGTAACCGCTTCGAAACGGCGGTATCCGCCAATGTCTTTGTCCACGACGAAACCGATGCTGCCCCAATTTTCCGTTTGTTACAAGAATGAATTTCCTTATAACATTTGAATCGCCGACCGCCCGCGCCATCGCGGCGCGCCGAGGCGAGCAGAGAGATGCATGGACATCAGGCAGGTAATCGCTGAACTTGGTGGGTTGCGAGCCGGTATGAGCCCCCAGGTCAGGAAGGCGGCTGAGTTCGTCCTTCGCAACCCGGCTCTCACGGCGATGCATTCGATGCGGCGCGTGGCGGAGGAGGCCGGCGTCACGCCGCCTACCATGCTTCGCATGGTCAAGCTCCTTGGCTTCGATGGATACGAAGCCTTCCGGGACGTTTACCGCCAGGGCTATCACTTGCTGATGAGCGATTTCGGCGGCCGTGCGCGCAAGCTTCAGATGCGGCGCGACCAGAAGGTGAGCCTGTGGTCCGACCTGATCGAGGCGAACAACGGCCATCTGCAGCAACTGATTGACCGAGTGCGCTCCGACGACCTGCAGTCCGCGGCGGCACGCCTCCTCGCCAGCCGGCGTGTTTTCGTGGTCGGCATGCTGAGTTCGTTTTCCTTCGCCAACTACTTTCATTATGTCGGACGGCTTGCGCTCCCCAGCTGGCACCTCCTGAGTGCCGTCGGCAGCACCTTGGCCGACGAGGTGGCGACGCTCGGCCCGCGCGATGCTGTCGTCGCAGTCGGCTTCAATCCCTATGCACTTAGCACGGTGCAGGTCGCGAGCCTAGCGCGTGAGCGCAAAGCGGCAATCGTAGCCATAACCGACAGTGAAACATCGCCCATCGCAACGTTCGCAAACCACCTTTTCATTGCTCCTAACGACAGCCCGCAGTTCTTCGGGTCCTTCGTCGCTACCGTCGCGCTCGTCGAGGGGCTTCTCGCCTACGTCGTCAACCAGGGCGGCGAGGAACTCGTCGAGAACATTGCCGCCATCGAGGGAACACGAGAAATCTTCAATGAATACTGGTCACCAGACAAGCCCCGCTGATAGGGGCGCCCAGCTGCGGGTGCTGGCCTGTCAGATATCGGTACCGCCGACACTCTCGCGCACCGATCGCGATCAGCATGTCGAGCGCATTGCAACAAAGGTTGACGAGTGCCTTTCGCGGCAGCCGGCCGACATCGTCGTCCTCCCGGAACTCTCGACGATAGACTATTCGCGGGATGCTTTCGCCGGTCTCGATGATCTCGCGGAGGAAGTCGACGGCACGTCCGCAAGGGCTTTCGGGCGCCTGGCGCGGCGACACGGCGCCTCCATACTCTTCGGAATGCCGCGGCGCGGGGGTAAGTCCTTCTATATCTCGCAGCTTCTTCTCAACCCCGACGGCGAATGCGCAGGCGTCTACGACAAGATCCACATCGCGCAATTCGGCGCCTCGATGGAAAAAGAATATTTCGAGCGCGGTTCGCACACGCTGACCTTCGACCTGAAGGGTTTTCGGCTCTCGCCCATCATCTGTTACGATATTCGCTTTCCGGAATTGATCAGGCAGCTGTGCGACAACGATGGAACGGATGTCCTCTTACATTGCGGTGCCTATGCGCGCGACGAATCCTATTACAGTTGGCACCATTTCGCGGTCACCCGCGCCATGGAGAACATGATCTGGCTGGTTAGCTTGAACAGGGCCGGCGCGTTCTATGGCCGCTCGATCATATGCCCTCCCTGGGTGGATCAGCAGCATCCGGAAATCGTCTTCCCAGACGAGGAGGTGTTCCGCTTCCTGACCTTGAGTAAGGCGGAAATCGAAGCCGCCCGCGGCAACTATCCGTTCCTTAAGGACCGCCTGCCTTCCTACGGCATGCTTCCTCACGACCAAGTCACCGCCGGGCCGAAAAACTAGAAAGATTCGCAATCAACGCCAGGAGCCTGCCCATGGAATTTGATCTAGTCCTGAAGAACGGCACAGTGGTGACGGCGGGCGACGTGTTCGACGCCGACATCGGCATTTCGGGCGGAATCATCAAGCAGATTGGCTTCGATCTCGGCGCCGGGAGGGAGGAGATCGATGTCTCCGGCAATTACCTGCTGCCGGGGGCAGTCGATGCCCATACCCATGTTGATGCCGAATTTCAGGGTGTCCAGTCGAAGGAGGATTTCTACACCGGCACACTTGCGGCGGCCTGCGGGGGCGTTACGACGATCCTCGATTATGCCATACCGTCACCCGGCCAGACGCCGCTCGACACGGTGGAGACTTGGAGGGCTAAGGCGGCGCCCAAGGCCATCATCGACTACGGATTCCACGTCGCTGTCTTTCAGCCTGATGACGCCGCCATCCAGCAGGTACCGGACGTCATCGCGGAGGGGTTCCCTAGCTTCAAGATATTCATGATGGGGAGCTTCGAGCACAATCTCGATGGCTTCATGGACATGATGGCCGCCGTCGGGCGGCACGGCGGCATGATAAATGTCCATTGCGAGGATGCCTGCTGCCTTGGCTACCTGGCACGGCAGTTTAACAAGAGCGGAAAATATGGTGCCGATTACTTCGCCGACTCGCGCCCGCGTATCGCGGAGGGCATTGCGGCAATGCGGGCGATTGGCCTTGCACAGGTGGCGGAGGTTCCGGCCTACCTCGTTCATCTGTCGTGCGAAGAGAGCCTCGAGAGCCTTAACCGCGCCCGCGGCAAGGGGCACACCGTCTATGGCGAGACCAGGCCTTGCTATCTTCACCTCTCGAGGGACCTGATGCAGGAGAAGGACGGAATTCTGTTCGCTGGCTGGCCGCCGCTTCGAGAGTCGGATCAGATGGACATCCTCTGGCAGGCGCTGGAAAGCGGAGTGCTCCAGACCATCGCCACCGATCACGATGGGTGGTCCAGGGAGCAGAAGAAGAAGTTCAACAAGGTTGACGAGGTCCTCGCAGGAATGGCCGGGCTCGAGACCATGGTGCCCCTTCTGTATTCGCAGGGTGTTCTCAAGAAGAAGCTCAATATCAACCGGCTTGTCCAGGTAACAGCCACGAACCCAGCGCGGCTGTTCGGACTTTATCCACGCAAGGGCACGATCGCCATTGGGTCCGACGCCGACATCGTGGTCTTCGATCCATCCGTCAAAAAGACGATACGCGCGGAGGAGATGCACTCGGCAGCCGATTGGGATCCGTACGAAGGCTGGCAGGTGACGGGTTGGCCGCGTCTCACCATTTCGCGCGGCGAGATTATAGTGAGGAATGGGCAGGTTCTGTGTCAGCCAGGCCGGGGAAAGCTCTTGAAGCGGAAGAAGTTTGCTGAATCCGATGCACGAATGTGACGGAGAAATAGCCTGGCGACCGGCTCCCTGAATGCCCAGTCGATTGTCAAGCCTGAGACGGTGATCGGCTGGCATCGGCGAGGATTCCGGGCGTTCTGGCGCCGATGAGCCGGAAATCCTCCCTTCCTCAAGTCACCCGATTTCTCTCAGAAACGCTGATGCCGGACGCTGTCCATCGTCAAATAAGCTGAGGAGTTTTGCCAAGAGCCCTTCCGAGTGCGTCCACAATCTTGCAGGACGCGCGCTGTCCGCGGTATCCCGTTTTGCTCTGCTGCTGTCGGCGTTGTCGGCCAGAACCGGGGACAGGTGGCCGGTGAGCAATTCTTAGAAACATATAGTTGCCGTAAGGTAAGTAGCTTGCCCGTCATTTTTTACCAGGCGCTCTAGTTTTCGACACGGCTTGCAGCAGTTACATCACCTTCCCTAACGATATCTTCTGCTAAACGGAAGGCTCATTACTTCCTGGCTTACGAGATCGGCGGTGACGAGCTCGATGTGGCTAGTCATCGCTTCATACGCGCCGTCGCTATCTCGTGCACTAATGGCGTCGATAATGTCCTGGTGTTGCGCCACGTAACGGTCTCGTTTTGTGGCGGTCAGTACCGCGTCCCGAGGTATTCTCCACCTCGCCGTGCGCCGAACCGTATTTATGCCTTCGTAAATCGCCAGCAGCAAGGCATTGCCTGCAAGCTCACACAGTGTCTTGTGGAACTGACTGTCCCAGAGCTCCCACGTTTCAGAATTTGTTGTTGACCGGCACTTGTTTGCGAGAGTTTTCAAGTCGCCAATCTGAATATCGGTCGCCCGCAACGCTGCCACAGCCGCAATCCGCGGCTCAAAGAGCATGCGGACCTCCAGGATCTCCGTAGGGCTCGTATGAGCAGCAGAGAAACTCCGCCATCCCCGCCGCAACGAGGGTTTATTCCCCACAAAAGTGCCCTGGCCCACATGCCGCCAAACTTTGCCTTCGGCTTCCAGGCGTCCCAGCGCTTCCCTGAGCATTGCCCTGCTCACCTGCAGATTTTTCGCCAGCACGCGCTCCGGCGGCAGTTTTTCCTGGTCGGTCATACGTTCGACCATCGCCTCCAGTGCCGTGGCGATCAGGCGCCGCCTCTCGGTCAGACCAATAGGAATTGGTTTTTCTGGTGTCGTTGACTCTGTATCACTTATAGACAATGTTGGCCTCTCGGACCTGCACTAAATATAGTAACATAGCTGAACCAATTTGTTTTGGTCTAGCATATGCTAGAGCTTTAATCAAAAAAGCCAGATTGGCACCAGTTCTGTTCAATCTGAGAAACTCGGAAATTGTCATTGCAACAATGCTCCCACACAATGGATGGGTGCCTATCGGAGGAGGAAGACATGGGCGTGAAACACAAGATTCTAGGAGTGCTGATGGCCACCGCACTCTTTTGCCCGGGTGTAGCAAGTGCCGAAGAAAAAATTACGATCGGCTTCACGGCTGCCCTGTCCGGGGACTTTGCGGCGTTTGGGCTCAACATGCGCAAAGGAGCCGACCTCGCTTTCAAGCGGATAAACGCGGCGGGCGGGACCCAGTTTGAAGTCGTCTCGGCTGACGACAGGGGCGAGGCGCGCGAAGGCGTACTGATAGCTCAGAAATTCTGTTCCGACGAGAATGTCGATGTAGTGATGGGATACTCGTTCAGCTCAATTGCTCTCGCAGCGGTGCCCGTCTACGATGGATGCGGCTTGCCGGTAATTGCATCGGCTGTGACGAGTCCTGATCTCTCCGGTGCAAGCAAGTTCTTTCGGCGGAACATTCTGACCGATGCCGTACAGGGCACCATGATGGGTGAGTTCGCGGCAAAGACGCTGAACCTCAAGAATGTCTACGTGATCCATCAGCAGGATGATTATGGCATTGGCGTTGCGAGCGCCTTCAGCAAGGCATACGAGGCTGCGGGCGGTAAGCTGGCCGGAACGGAGGCGTATGTGCTCGGTACAAAAGACTTCAAGACGCAACTCGCCAAAATGAAGGCCACTTCACCGGATGCCATCTTCATTGGAGGCTTCTACACGGAGGCCGCGAAGATCGCTCAACAGGGCAAGGACCTGGGCCTCAACGTGCAGTTTCTCGGTACTGACGGCTCCCTAAATCCTGAGCTTATTTCGCTTGGCAAGAAGGCAGTGGAGGGTATGATCGTATATGGCATGTTTGACCCCTCTCTGGCGACGCCTGAGTCCGCGCCCTTCATCAATGGCTACAAGGAAGCTTACGGCGAGGCGCCAAACGCCTTTGCGGCGCTCGGTTACGACGCTGCGATGACGGTCGCAGAAGCTGTCAAGATTGCCGGTCAGTCAGGGGGTGTGACTCGCACCTCTCTCAATGACGCCTTTGGCAAGATCAAGGATCTGCCCGGTGTCACCGGACCTACAACGTTCAGCGAGAATGGGGATCGTTCGGGTGCTCTATACTTCCTGAAAGTAAAAGACGGTCAATTCACGCTCGCCAAGTAAAAATACTTCGGGCCCCGGGCTCTGCCTGGGGCCACCTTTTTGGGTGTGGCGATGGAGCTATTCGGCCAATTATTGGCTAACGCAATCATGCTTGGGGCGATTTATGCCCTGACGGCGGTTGCCTATACCCTTGTCTACGGCGTTGTCCAACTTGTGAACTTCGCCTTTGGCGAACTTTTCATGCTTGGTGCCTTCATATGCATAAGTCTGATGCTGCCTTCGGTCTTGCTGTTCGGGGTCAGGGTTACAATGCCCGCACTCCCGCTGATTATGGCGGCACCGCTAGCGATTCTCTTCGTCGGCTTGATCGGTGTGCTCATGGAGAGGTTTGCCTACAGGCCCCTTCGGAACGCGCCGCGGCTCGCTCCGCTGATCGTGGCCATCGGCCTTTCAGTTCTTCTGCAGTCTCTGGCGCAAAGTATTTGGGGCGCGGAGGAACTTAGCTTCCCCGAGTTTGAGCTCTCAAAACTCCCTCCTCTCGTGTTGTTCGGGAGCATCCACGTCAATGTCATGGAAATCGTTGTGCTTGCCGTTGCGATTGTCTCCATGGTCGTGCTTACCATATTCGTGAAGTCGACGCGGCTCGGCCGTGCCATGCGCGCCACGGCAGAGGATCCGATCGCTGCACGTCTGGTGGGAATCTCAATCGACCGGGTGATCGCCGCCGCGTTCTTGATCGGATCCCTGTTCGCGGCTCTTGCGGGCATACTCTACGCGCAGGCATATGGCTTTGCTAATCCCACCATGGGATTTCTGCCGGGCTTCAAGGCTCTTATAGCGGCTGTGCTGGGGGGCATCGGCTCTATCCCCGGCGCGGCGATCGGCGGAATGCTGCTTGCCCTTATCGAGACATTTGGCGCGGGGTATCTGCCCAACGGTTCCGCTTACCGGGATGCATTCGGATTTGGCATTCTGATCCTGCTGCTGATGTTCCGGCCTCAAGGCCTGCTTGGACGCCGCGAGTTGAACGAGGCGCCAGCCGGTAGCCTTGTTGGAACAGGAAGTAGCAGACAGCAACCTCAATGGTACGAGGACGCCGTGCGCCTGGTGGGGTCTTGGTTGCTGCGCTTCAATCCCGGCAAGACAGTTCTGACTTTGGGTGTGCTGTCGGTCGCTGTCGCAGCGGCGTTCCTGATCACCAGCGACTATTGGCTGCGGATCCTCATCTTTGTTCTGACTTACGGGCTGCTCGCAAGCGGCCTGAATATCGTGGTTGGCTTCACTGGATTGCTTGACCTCGGTTTCGTGGCGTTCTGGGCGGTAGGTTCCTATCTGACCTCCATTCTCTTCGTGCTGGTTCTGAAGCAGAAGCTCGGTATTGCTCCGGCCGACATATGGTGGCTGTTCTACGTCAACCTCTTGCTTGGTGGTTGCCTGGCAGCCCTTCTCGGCATTGCACTCGGCTATCCCACGCTGAAGTTGCGCGGCGATTATCTGGCGATCATGACGCTGGGCTTTGGTGAAATCATCCGCATTACGGCAACCAACTGGATCGACTTGACGCGAGGCCCGATGGGCATACGAGGCATTCCGTCTCCGTCTCTGTTCAACTTCTCGCTTGGCCAACCGCGCTACCTCTACTTGGTCGGCTTGGCTCTCGCCGTACTGATCTTTGCCTGTATCGGCAGGCTCGTCCGCTCCTATGTGGGAAGGGCATGGGTTTCCATCCGCGAAAATGAATCAGCCGCGGAGGCCATGGGCGTCGATACCCCGCGCTACAAGCTTTTCGCCTATGCGTCGGGAGGTTTCGTGGGTGGAGTTGTCGGCGTATTCTACGCCCACTCACAGCAGTACGTAAGTCCGCTCAGCTTCACCCTTTTCGAAAACATCCTTATCCTCATGCTAATTGTCATGGGGGGGCTAGGCACATTGATCGGGCCCTTCATTGGTGCCGCCTTCTGGATCATTTTCCTCCAGGTGGCTCAGGATATCCCCTTTATTCAGTCTCATCCCGAGTTGAGGTACGCACTTCTCGGACTGGCCCTCGTCTGTTTAATGATTTACCTCCCGCAGGGCGTTGCGGCGAAGGCCCGCATAAAACTGACGGTGCCGCGATGATGGAGTTGCTCAAGGTTGAGGGGCTTACCGTCAGATTTGGGGGTCTTGTAGCGGTTAAAAGCGTGAATCTGAGTATCGCGACTGGTTCGATCCAAGCCCTCATAGGGCCAAACGGGGCTGGCAAATCGACACTCGTGAATGCGCTTACCGGCATGGTCCGCCCGTCAGGTGGTACGATCATCCTGAAAGGCCAGGCGTTGCAAGGCCTCAGGCCGCACCAGATTGCAGCCGCGGGGATCTGCCGTACATTCCAGAACATCCGACTGTTTGGTGGAATGACGGTGCTGGAGAATGCGCTGGTCGGTGCGCACCGGCATTTCAAGTCTTCATTGCTCGATCTCGTCTTCCAGTCTTCGAGAATGAAGAACGAGGAGGCCAAATGGGTATCCGCCGCCGCTGAGGAACTGGAATTCGTCGGTATAGCCAGGCACAGGGACACCCTCGCGAGCACGCTTCCCTACGGGCATCAGCGCCGTCTCGAAATTGCTCGCGCCCTTCTTTCGAAGCCGGACTTATTGCTTCTTGATGAGCCGATGGCTGGCATGAACTCCGCCGAGAAGGATCAGATAGGGAAAATCATAAAGCTGATCCAGCAGCGCGGCATCACGATCCTGCTGATCGAACACGACATGCAGATCATCCGGGAATTGTCTGAACGGGTAACCGTGCTCCACCACGGAGAAACACTGACAGAAGGCACCGTGCAGGACGTCTTCAATCATGTTGCCGTTAAAGAAGCCTACCTGGGGAGGGCGGCATGACGGCCACCATCCTGGAGATAAGCGGGCTCACGGTGCGATATGGTCCGGTGCGTGCATTGAACAACATTTCATTTCGGGTTGACAGAGGCACCATCGTTGCTCTGATTGGCAGCAATGGCGCGGGCAAGTCCACCACGCTGAAGGCTCTTTCCGGGCTTCTTGAACTCGAAGGCGGCTCGATCTCGTTCGAGGGGGAGTTCATCGAAGGAATCGCAGCGGAAAAACGGGTCGAGCGCGGCATGGCTCACGTGCCGGAAGGCCGCCGCGTTTTTCCGCGCATGAGCGTCTGGGAGAATCTTCAGCTAGGTGGCTATACCCGGCCAGAGAGCGAGATAAATCAAGATCTCGATCATGTCGTGTCTTTGTTTCCTGTGCTGGGGGAAAGGCGCCGGCAATATGCGGGTACACTGTCGGGCGGAGAGCAGCAGATGCTCGCAATCGGGCGTGCCCTCATGAGCAGGCCGCGTCTGCTGCTCATGGACGAGCCGAGCATGGGCCTGGCTCCGCAGATGGTGGAGATGATTCTCGAAAAGGTCACTGCTATTCGTGACGAGGGAACAACCGTTCTTCTGGTCGAGCAGAATGCTGCCGGCGCCATACGGCTCTCCGATTACGTATACGTCCTTCGCGTCGGCGAGATCGTGCACCAGAGCAAAGGCTCGGAAATCAACGATGAACTTTTGAAGACATTGTATTTGGGGCATGATCTCTAAGGAGTCTATGGATGACATCAACTATTCCAAATCTTCAACCACCGGGCACATTCATGGGGGTTCCGTATGTCGAGACGGTGCGCCCTGGCCAGGGCGTGATCCTCGGCGTTCCCTTTGACTGCGGTACCCATCCGACCCGCATCGGTTCACGTCAGGGGCCGCGCGCGATCCGGGAGCAATCATCACTGGTGCGTCCTTACTATCCTGTGCTCTCTGATACCAATATTCTCGAAGAAATGGACGTGGTGGACGCCGGTGACGTTTCCGTCGTCAGCAGTCAGATCGAACAGTCCTTGCAGAATATCGAGCAGGCTGCGTCAGCCGTTTTCGAGGCCGGTGGATATCCGGTTGGCATGGGTGGTGATGGCCTCGTCTCTCTTCCCCTGCTTCGCGCCGCGGGCCGGCATCATCCTGGCCTGGTCGTGCTCCATATAGACGCCCACACCGATGCTTACGATTTGCCGGGTTTCAATACGTCAACGACCTTTACACGCGCGGCTGAGGAAAAGGTCATTGACGCTCAGCGGTCGTTTCACGTGGGCGCTCGAGGAAGCCTGGCCGTGCGGGGTGCCTATGATTTCACCCGATCGCTTGGCTACAATCTGTTGCTCGGCGAAGATGTCAGGCGCCTTGGCATTGCTGAGATCCTGCGCCAGATTCATGATGTAGTTGATGGACGTCCAGTCTACCTCTGCTTTGACATGGACTACATTGATCCTTCCGCCGCGCCCGGTGTTGCAACCCCCACCTGGGGCGGGCCGGATGCGGCGTCTGCGCTCGAGCTTCTTCATGGTCTCTCGGGGTTGAACATTGTCGCCGCGGATGTGAACACGGTAAGTCCCTCCCACGATGTGGGTGGAATGACGGCGTACCTCGCGGGTCACGTCATGATGGTTGCGCTTCACTTGATGGCGCTCGGCCGTAACCGCCGTTCGGGAGGAGTTTGAATGGCCAGGATTCTTATTACCCACAACAATGAACTGCTCGAGAATTTCTTCAACCTCGACGCGGTTGGACAACTCCGGCAATTTGCCGCGGTTCAGCTCAACGGGACAGACGAGCCGCTTGTGGGCGAAGCGCTCATCATGGCAGCAAAAGATGCTGACATAATCCTTTCGGATCGGCTTGCCCCCGGCACTGAGGAGGTATTCGCAGCTCTTCCCAAACTCGTCGCCTATCTCCGTTGCGCGGTGGATATCCGGAACATTGATGTCGCGGCCGCCTCCCGCCACGGAGTTCTTGTCGTGCGTTCAAGCTCCGGTTATTCCGAGGCCGTAGCTGAAGTGGCAATGGGCCTGATGATTACACTTGCCCGTCGCATGCACATTGGCGACCAACTCTACAAACTTGGGCAGGACAGGCAGCCTATGATCATGACGCGCCAACTCGCCGGCGCGAGCATGGGCCTGATCGGCTATGGCGGCATTGGCAGGCGAATTGCCGAACTGGCAATTGCCTTCGGGATGAAGATCCACGTTTATGATCCATATGTGCGGGTTGTGAACGGTTGCCTCCATCAGACATCCTTTGAGGAGGCTATCGGACAAGACTTCGTGGTTTGTGCAGCCTATGCTACGCCCGAAACCGAACGCATGATGAATCATGCAGCCTTTGCGCGCATGAAGAATACGGCCTATTTTATAAATGTTAGCAGGGGCATTCTTGTTGATGAGGACGCTCTTGAGGAGGCCCTTGCATCGGGCCGGATTGCGGGCGCCGGGCTCGACGTCGGCTTGGGGCATGACCAGCAGCCGAGCCTGCGCATCGCAAAGTTCCCCAATGTCGTTGCCGTGCCGCATGTCGCTGGTCTCACGCGCGAGGCATCCGACCATCAAGCCTTCGAGAATGTCGGCCAGATACGTGAAATCCTCGCGGGCAAGCCGCCAGCCCTTTCGATCAACGCTCGCTTCGCGTCACGGCTTGATCGCTTGGTAGGGAATTGACCGATGCCTCACTCCAGTGAATCTTTTTCAAAGCCTGTCCTGCCACGCGGCAGCACTGACTGTCATATGCACATCTACGGTGATCCCGCGATCTATCCCGTCAATCCTGACACGCCCTTTCGCCCCATCGTCGGCAGTGATATCGACGCATACCTCAGGCTGCAAAATACCTTGGGTCTCGAGCGGGCCGTTGTGGTGCAGCCGTCCGCCTACGGAACCGACAATAGCTGCACGCTCGATGCACTGCAGCGTCTTGGCCCCAACGGCCGAGCCGTTGTCGTGATAGATGAGAGCATGCCGGAGGCCGGCATGCACGAACTCAGCGAGAAGGGTGTGAGAGGCATACGGTTTTTCATGCTCAAAGGTGGCGTGCTCGGCTGGGAATCCCTGGAAAAGATGGCGCGCCGTGCTGCGGATTTCGGGTGGCACATACAGTTGCAGACGGACGGACGCTTCCTTCACGAGCGCCATGCTGAACTGTCGGCTTTGCCATGCACGCTGGTCATCGACCATAACGGAAAATTTCTTGAACCGGTGGGGCTGGAACATCCGGGAGTAGCGGCGCTCTTTAGCTTGCTTGACAGTGGTCGTGTGTGGGTCAAGACTTCTGGTGTTTACGAGACATCAAAGCGCGGACCTCCTGGCTATGAGGACGTGGCTGTCCTGGCACAGGCGCTGATCGACCGGTTTCCTGAGCGCTGCGTCTGGGCGACGAATTGGCCCCATCCGTCCAAGCCCGGCTCTCCGCCCGATGACGCGCATTTGCTTGATCTCGCGCTCAGCTGGTGCCGGTCGCAGCTCCGCGCGCAGAAAATTTTAGTGGACAATCCTGGACAACTTTATGGATTTGAGGACGAGGTGGGATAGAAATGATCGACTATTCGCCTGAACGCTTAGCTGTTGAAATGGGGCTCGATATGCCGAATTTCGACGTCGAGGGCTATTATGGTGCAAGCTACGGCACCATGAAGCCCTATCATATTGTGGGGAATCTCCTATTCCTGTCCGGCCATGTCGCGCAACGCGGAACTGAAGTCCGTCTTGCTGGAAGGCTGGGCGACGATCTGACGACCGAGCAGGGGTACCAGGCCGCCAGGCTGACAGCAATCAACGTCCTCGGAGGCATCAGGCAGGCGCTGGGCAGTCTGGATCAGGTCCGCGGGATCGTCCGCAGCTTGAATTTTGTTGTGTGCACTCCGGACTACAAGGATATCCACAAGGTATCGAGTGGCTTATCGGATCTCTTTGTCGAGGTGTTCGGCCGTGAGCGCGGTTTAGGCGGCCGGGCGACGATCGGCGTCATGGCGCTCGCGTCGGGCAATTCGTTCGAGACCTGGGTTACGGCGGAAATAGATAGTTAGGAGGTGGCGAGATGGATATCTCATCCGTCGAGCTTTCTGCAGCACTTGCGCCGCTGCGGCTTGCAAAGTCGATGCCGGCCGGGGTTTACACCTCAGCAGAGTTCTACAAGATCGAGCAGGATTTCATATTCCTGAAGCAATGGTTCTTTCTCTGTCGGGAAGACCAACTTACAAACGCCGGTGATTATCGGGCGTTCACGACGCCTGGAGGTCCGATCCTGCTGGTGAGAGGCGAGGACCGTCAGCTTCGCTGCTTCGCTAATTACTGCCGCCACCGGGGATCATTGCTTCTCGAGGGGGAGGGAAACTGTGGTAAGCGTATCATGTGTCCCTACCACGCTTGGAGCTACTTCTCGGACGGTCGGCTTTACGGCTGTCCAGCCATGGAGGATGCTGAAGGGTTTGACCGCGCTGAAAACGGTCTTGTGCCGCTGCGCGTTGACAGCTGGTCCGGTTTTGTGTTTGCCAACTTTGACAAATCGGCGAACCGCTTGATCGAACATTTGGGCGATCTGCCAGAACGCCTGGGATCTCATCATCTCGAACGCATGCGCTGCACATGGAAAAAGACGTTTGAGACGAGCTGCAACTGGAAGCTCATCCTTGAGAACGCCATGGAGACTTACCACACTGGTATCGTCCACAAGAATACTGTTGGCGCCCAACAGCAGCGTTCCTTTGAAACGCAAGGCGATTGGTTGTGCATGCAGGTTATGAGTGGAGCGAGCATCGCAACGCTTCCCGGTGTCCCGCCTCTATTCCCGCCAATCGCCACTCTCGATGAAGATGCGAAGCAAGGCACCTACTTCACAGTCGTGTTGCCCACCTGCCAATTCGCCGTAGCCCAGGATACCATGTGGTGGCTGAATGTTACTCCGCTATCACACAACCGGTCAGCCCTGGAGGTTGGCGGTTGTTTTCCGGCCGATGTCACGGAATGGGCTGACTTCGAGGACAGGGCCAAGCCTTACTATGAGCGCTGGGAAGCGGTCGCCAGGGAAGACATCGGAATACTTGAAAAGCAGCAGATTGCACTGACTTCGAAGCTGTTCAAACCAGGCCCACTTTCGGTTCGCGACGACATGGTTCAGAAGATCGGACAGTGGGTGATCGAAAAACTGAGAACGAGCCAGGACGCCAGAATTTAGTCACCGTAGCAACGTCGGAGAACAGATGAGAAACCTTGAAATTCCGGGTCGGTCGCTGGCAATTGCCCGTAACGGCATGGCAGCAACCTCTCACGCGCTGTCGACGCTTACCGCCGTGAATGTTCTTCAGGCGGGAGGCAACGCCATGGATGCAGCCGTCGCTGCTTGCGCCGTGCAATGCGTGGTGGAGCCTGCATCGACGAGTATCGGCGGAGATTGCTTCGCGCTCTATGCTCCGCAGGGCCGGGACAACATCATTGCGTTCAACGGCTCTGGCCGTGCTCCGGCTGCTGCGTCAGTCGCGTCATACAAAAAGCAAAGCGGTGGTCCGGTCATTCCGCGGCATTCCCCGATGGCAGTCACGATCCCGGGCGCGGTTGATGCCTGGCAGCAACTCATTCATGACCATGGAACAATGTCTTTCGCGGACGTTCTTGCTCCGGCAATCCGCTTCGCCGAGGAAGGCTATGCGATCACGGAGCGCGTGCATGTTGACTGGGCTGAACAGACGGATTTGCTGAACGGGGAGCCCACTGCCCAAGAGGTCTTTCTGGTAAACGGTGCAGCGCCTGCAATCGGAAGCGTTCACCGGCAGCCGAAACTGGCGGAAACCTTGCGCCACATCGCCGCAGAAGGAGCCAAGGCTTTCTACACGGGCGAGGTGGCTCGCGATATTGTGAACTACCTGCGGGCTCTAGGTGGCGTTCACACGATGCAGGATTTCGTCGAAGCGCGGGGGGAATATGTCTCACCTATCCACACGCGTTTCCGGGGATTTGATGTTTATGAATGTCCACCGAACGGGCAGGGGATTGTAGCTCTTCTGATACTGAACATCCTGTCGCGCTACAAGGCTGGCGATTCGCCGATGTCCATCACCCGACTCCATAGGATCATCGAGGCAACACGGCTTGCCTACTCTGTGCGCGATTCCGTTTTGGCCGACCCCTCGGTTAGCGCCGTTCCAGTGGAACATGTGCTCTCGGAGGAATTCGCGGCGAAACTGCACAGGCAAATTCATGAGGAAGGACCAATCGAGAAACTGGGGCCGGTGTATGTGCCGGAGCACAAGGACACGGTGTACATTACGGTAATTGATAAGGACCGCAACGCTGCGAGTTTCATAAACTCCATCTTCGCGCCGTTCGGCAGCGGGTTGGTATCTCCGAAGGCTGGAGTTCTGCTGAACAACCGCGCGACGAGCTTTATGCTTGACGACTCTCACCCCAATGCGGTGGCTCCACGAAAGCGTCCGATGCACACGATCATTCCCGGAATGGCGGCCAGGGACGGGCGCGTTGCAATGTCCTTCGGTGTGATGGGGGGGCATTATCAGGCGATGGGTCAGGCTTGGTTTCTGTCCAACGTGCTCGACTACGGAATGGATTTGCAGGAGGCCATGTCGCTTCCGCGTGTCTTCCCACTTCCGGGAACCAGGACCGTGGAGGTGGAGGCAACGGTGCCGGCTGACATCATGAGCGCTCTCAGAGCCCGGGGGTATGAGTTGACGACGCCCACTCGCCCGATTGGCGGCTCCCAGGCAATCGCCATCGACTGGGAGACGGGTGTGCTCCTCGGTGCATCCGATCATCGCAAGGATGGTTGCGCTTTGGGCTACTGACATCAACTGCCGCAGTTCAAGTTCCATTGCCCGAGTTGTCGAGGATGACCTATCATCATGATTCTAAGAAGCCTTCTCGAGCGCCGCGACACGGGAACAACCGCCATCTCGGCCACCGGACGCGCCGATCTGACCTATGGCCAGTTCTCCGCACTGGCGGAGGACGCCTTCGCGGCGCTCCGCAGCCGCGGGCTTGCCCGCAACGACAAGCTCGCCATCGTGCTGCCCAACGGTCCGGACATGGCGGCTGCCTTCGTCGCCACCGCCTGCGCCGTCACCGCCGCGCCCCTCAACCCCGCCTACCGCGAGGACGAGTTCCACTTCTACATGGATGACCTCAAGGCCAAGGCGTTGCTGGTCGAGGAGGAGAGCACGTCCCCCGCCATCGCTGCAGCCAGGCGACTGGGCATTCCGGTGCTGACGCTGGCGCCAAAGCGTGAGGCAGGGGCGTTCACCATCTCGGGTGATGCCGTTGCCCCGCCGTCCGTGCAGGGTTATGCCGAGGGGCCAGACGTGGCGCTGGTGCTCCACACCTCGGGCACCACGTCCCGCCCCAAGATCGTGCCGCTGACGCATGCCAACCTCCTGGCCTCCGCCAGCAACATCCGCAACACGCTGCACCTCACCGAACGTGACCGCTGCCTCAACATCATGCCGCTGTTCCACATCCATGGCCTGATGGCAGCAATCCTCGCGACGCTCACGGCGGGCGGCAGCGTCTTCGCCACATCCGGCTTCAACGCGCTCAAGTTCTTCGGACAATTGGAAGAGGCGCGCCCCACCTGGGTGACGGCGGTGCCCACCATGCACCAGGCCATCCTTAGCCGTGCCGAGCGTAATGCCGATGTGATCAAGGCCAATCCGCTGCGCTTCATCCGCTCGAGTTCCGCCTCGCTGCCGGTGCCGGTATTCCACGCGCTGGAGGAGGCCTTCGGCTGCCCCGTCATCGAAGCCTATGCGATGACCGAGAACGCCCATCAGATGACCTCGAACCAGTTGCCGCCCGGGAAACGCAAGCCGGGCTTCGTGGGCTGTGCCGCCGGCCCCGAGGTGGCCGTCATGTCGCCCGACGGGCACTTGCTCGGCGCGGGCGAGGAGGGCG
>CANJMQ010000055.1 GCA_947475225.1 Bradyrhizobiaceae bacterium | reverse complement strand
CGGTGCCGGTATTCCACGCGCTGGAGGAGGCCTTCGGCTGCCCCGTCATCGAAGCCTATGCGATGACCGAGAACGCCCATCAGATGACGTCGAACCAGCTGCCGCCTGCCAGGCGCAAGCCGGGCTTCGCCGGCTGTGCCGCCGGGCCCGAGGTCGCCGTCATGTCGGCCGATGGCAGGCTGCTGGGGGCAGGCGAGGAGGGCGAGGTGGTGACGCGTGGCCCCAATGTCACGCCGGGCTATGAGAACAACCCCGCAGCCAATGAGGCGGGCTTTGCCTTCGGCTGGTTCCACACCGGCGACCAGGGCTTCATGGATGAGGACGGCTATCTCAAGATCACCGGCCGGTTGAAGGAGATCATCAACCGCGGCGGCGAGAAGATCGCACCCATGGAGGTGGATGAGGTGCTGATGGAGCACGAGGCGGTGGCACAGGTCGTCACCTTCGCCATGCCGCATGACAAGCTGGGCGAGGAGGTGGCCGCGGCGATCGTGCTGCGCGAGGGCAGGACGGTGACGGAGCGCGCGCTGCAGGACTTCGCCAATACCAAGCTCGCAGCCTTCAAGGTGCCCAAGAAGATCGTGATCCTCGAGGAAATCCCCAAGGGTGCCACCGGCAAGCTGCAGCGCATCGGGCTTGCGCAGAAGCTCGGGCTGGCATGACCAAGATCTGCGTCTTCGGCGCGGGTGCCATCGGCGGCTATGTCGGCGCCCGGCTCGCGATGCAGGGCGAGGCCGATGTCTCGCTTGTCGCGCGTGGGCACCATCTCGCGGCGATGCAGGCCAATGGCCTCACCTTGAAGCAGCATGGCGAAACCCAGGTCGTGCGCCCGCGGGTCACCGATGATCCAAAGCAGCTGGGGCCGCAGGACTTCATCATCCTCACGCTGAAAGCGCACGGCCTCGCCGGCGCCATCGACCAGCTGATGCCGCTGATCGGCAAGGACACGGCGATCCTCTTCGCGCAGAACGGAATCCCATGGTGGTACTTCCATGGTGTCGGTGGCCCGCTGGAGGGCACGCGGCTCGAAAGCGTCGATCCCGGAGGCGTCATCTGGGATCGCATCGGACCGGAGCGGGCGCTGGGCTGCGTCGTCTGGCAGGCCGCCGAGATCGAGGCCCCGGGCGTCATTGCGCATCATTATGGCGACCGCATGCCGCTCGGCGAGCCGACGGGCGAGAAGACCGAACGTGTGCAGCGGCTCAGCCGCCTTCTCACCAGTGCGGGCGTGAAGAGCCCGGTGAAGCCCAATCTGAGGAACGAGATCTGGCTCAAGCTGTGGGGCAACCTCAGCTTCAACCCCGTGAGCGTTCTCACGCAGGGCACCCTCGCCGATCTCGCGACCGATCCCGGCACGAGGGGCGTCATCCGTACCATGATGGAGGAGGCCCGGGCGGTGGCGGAGCGACTCGGCGTCAGTTTCGCGGTGGATGCCGACGAGCGGATGGACATGGCGGCCAAAGTGGGCGCCCACCGCACCTCCATGTTGCAGGATGTGGAGGCCGGGCGCCCCACCGAGCTTGACGCCTTGCTGGGGGTCGTCATCGAACTCGGCCGGATCGTGCAAATCAGCACGCCGAGCTTGCAATTGGTCTACGATCTCTGCAAATTCCGCAGCCAACAACCCTAGGACGTTTTCCGGAATACAAGGACCATCGCCATGCGCCTCGACAATGAAAAGCCCGACTATGACTCGATCGAAGACCGGCGCGGCCAGGGCGGCGGAATGGGGTTTCCGGGCGGCCGCGGCGGGCGGGGCGTCAACATCCCTATCGGCATGGGTCGCGGTGGCTTCAGCTTCAAGACCATCATCTTCCTGGCCATCATCTATTTCGTCCTCAAGTTCGTGTTCGGTCTCGACCTGTTGCAGATCCTGAACGGCGGCGGCATGTCGGTTCCGGGCGGCGGGCAGGACACCCAGATCACGCTGCCCAACACCCGCACCGAGGTGACGGACAATTCCGGCGGTGGCCTTAATGGCCCTGCCGTTCCCGGACCGGCAACGTCGGACGCCGGCAAGGAATTCGTGGCACGCGTTCTGGGCTCCAACAATCGCGTGTGGGGCGAGATTTTCCAGCAGATGGGCCAGGCCTACCAGAAGCCAAAGCTCGTGCTGTTCACAGGCTTCGTGCAGTCGGCCTGCGGCAGTGCGCAAGCGGCGATGGGGCCGTTTTATTGCCCGGGTGACCAGAAGGTCTACATCGACCTCTCCTTCTATCAGGACCTCAAGAACAAGCTGGGGGCACCCGGCGACTTCGCCCAGGCCTATGTGATCGCCCATGAGGTGGGCCACCATATCCAGACCCTGCTCGGCATTTCCGACAAGGTGCAGCAGGCCCGCATGCGCGCCTCCAAGGCAGATGCCAATGCGCTGTCGGTGAAGATGGAGCTTCAGGCCGACTGCTTCTCTGGGATCTGGGCACAGGAAGCCAATGCCTCCGCCAAGATCCTTGAGGACGGCGATATCGAGGAGGGCCTCAACGCTGCCGCCGCCATCGGTGACGACCGGCTGCAGAAGCAGTCGCAGGGCTATGTGGTGCCGGAATCCTTCACGCATGGCAGTTCTGCGCAGCGTGTGAACTGGTTCAAGAAGGGCCTTAATGCCCAGAGCCTCAAGGATTGTGACACCTTCTCCGCCGGTAACCTGTAAGGCCGCACGACTGCCCGATTGTTGACCGAAATCAAGGTTTGGCAGCCGTTTCCTCCGTAATCATTCGCGACAGTTGATGATCGTCAATGAAATGGAGGGAGTGAAGATGAAAAAGATTCTCTGTGCGACAGACGGAACGGCGCACTCCGCGCATGCCTTGGAACTGGCTGCCGAGATGGCCAAGAAGATGGATGCCAGCCTGTCGATCTGCCTGGTGAACGTGGCCAACGGCGGAAGCCGCGGACCGCTGATCTACAGCATGGAAGACGACCAGGTGAAGAAGGTGCTGGACACCGCCGCAGCCACGGCCCGCAAGCTCGGCGTGACCCAGGTCAATGAACTGGCGCTCCGCAGCCGCGAGGCCGCTTATGCCATCGTTCAGTATGCTGAAGAAAATGGCTATGACCAGATCGTCGTCGGCACCGGCGACAAGCGCGGCGTCTCCCGCCTGGTGCTGGGCTCCGTCGCGGCGGATGTCGCCGGCCGTGCCCACTGCAGCGTGCTGGTCGCCCGCTGAACCAGCCATAGGCTCACTTGTGCATCTCCCTGGCTTGGCGCAAAAAGCCTGAAGCCAGGGAGAGATATTTCGTGACTGAAGACAGGGCAATCCTGCGCGGCCTTTTCGATGCCGCGGTCGAGGCCGCCAACCCCGTGAAGGCGGTGGTGCGCAACCTTCCCCCCAGCCCCAAGGGCCGCACCGTGGTGATCGCGGTGGGCAAGGCCGCCGTACCGATGGCCAGGGCGGTGGAAGACAATTGGGACGGGCCTCTCGAAGGTCTCGTCATCGCGCCGCATGGCTACACCCATGACCTGAAACGGCTGCGCCTCGTCCACGCCAGCCACCCTGTTCCCGACAAGACCAGCCTCGCCGCTGCCGAACAGGCGCTGGCGCTCGCCGCCACGCTCGGGCCGGACGATCTTCTCATCGCGCTTGTCTCCGGCGGTGCCTCGGCGCTGATGTCGAAGCCGGTGCCCGGAATTTCGATCGAGGAGAAGTTCGGTCTGGTGAAGGCGGTGCTCACATGCGGCGCCAACATCGCCGAGCTTAACTGCGTGCGAAAGCAGGTCTCTGCCGTGAAGGGCGGCAGGCTGGCGCGTGCGGCGGGTCCCGCCCGCATCTGGACGCTGGCTCTCTCCGACGTGCCGGGGGATGACCCGGCCATCATCGGATCCGGACCCACTGTGCCCGATCCCACCCGCAAGAAGGATGCGCTGGCGATCCTCAATCGCTACGGCGTGCCCGTTCCGTCCGCCGTGATGGACTGGCTTGAAGCGCCCGACGAGGACCGCAGCATTCTCAGTGCCGGCATCGAGACGCGGGTGATCGTCTCGCCCCATGAGTCCTTCAAGGCGGTGCGGAGCAAGGCCGAGGCACAGGGCCTCAATGTGCTCTATCTCGGCGACCGCATCGAGGGCGAGGCGCGCGAGGTGGCCAAGGTCCATGCGGCGATTGCGCTGGAAATCGCCGACCGCAATGCGCCCGCGAAGAAGCCCTGCCTGCTGCTGTCGGGCGGTGAGACAGGCGTTACGGTCAGGGGCAAGGGCAGGGGCGGGCGCAACGTTGAATTCCTGCTGGCGCTGGCCATCGCGCTGGGTGGCGACACACGCATGACCGCGCTGGCGGCGGATACCGACGGCATCGACGGCATGGAGCAGGTCGCCGGCGCGGTGATCGACGCCACCAGCCTCGGGCGCGCCCGCGCGCTGGGCCTCGATCCCATGGGCTTCCTCGAAAGCAACGATGCGCATGCGCTGTTCGAGGCGCTGGGTGACCAGGTCATCACCGGGCCGACCCACACCAACGTCAACGACTTTCGCGGCATATTGATCAGGTAATCCGTGGCCAAGAGTGAACCCGCGCTGATCGCCATCGCCTACCGCTATTTCATGGCGGTGGCCGAACTGGGCTCGGTGCGCGCCGCCTCACGCGATCTCAACGTCGCGGCCTCGGCCATCAGCCGCCAGCTGATCCAGCTCGAATCCGCCCTCGGCAACCGCCTGTTCGATCGCTCAGGCCGTGGCCTCAAGCTCGCGCCGGCGGGCGAAATCCTGCTCAACGGGTTGCGCCGCGCGGCGCAGGGCCACGAAAACACGCTGGATGAGCTTTCAGCACTCCGCAAGCTGACGCGCGGATTGCTGCGCATTGCCACGGTGGAGAGCGTCTCGGCCTCGGTCCTGCCCGACATGCTGGAGCATTTCATGCGCAGCTATCCGGGCATCCAGGTGTCGGTCACGGTCGCCGGTTCCGAGGCCGTCACCCAGCTGGTGCGCGCGCACCAGGCGGAGTTGGCCTTCACCTTCAACCCCTCCTCGCTCGACGGGCTGGAGGCGCTGGCCTCGCGTGACCTCGACCTCGGCGCCATCATGGCACCGGATCACCCATTGGCGGGCGCCAGGAAGCTGTCGCTGGCCGACTGCGCCGCGCACCCGCTCGCCTGGCCGTCGCCGGGGCTGAGCCTCAGGGCGATCCTCGACAGCATCCCGGCGGCGCGCAAGGTCAGGCCCGCCTTCGAATGCAACTCGCTGCGCCTCATGGCGTCGCTCGCCAGCCGCGGTAGTTGCATCGCCTTCCAGACGGTGATCGGCATTGAGCGTGAACTGGCAGCCCAAACGCTGGTCTTCGTGCCACTCTCGGACAAGCGCCTGCCCGTCGACCGGTTGCGGCTGGTGGCCCGCGCCGGGGCGGGTGCGAGGCCCACCGTGGAAGCCTTCCTGGAGATCGTGCAGCACTATCTGAGGAAGCTCTAGATTCTGCGCAAAAAGTGCACAGTCCGTCACCTTTATTCTGCTTTTGCGAACGCGCGCTGCATGGTACCGTTTTTGGTAGATCGGGCCTCCAGAGCCTGAATTTCGGGGATGCAGAGGGAACGCAAGCGACATGGGCCGCCTCACGACGCATGTGTTGGACACCGCCTCGGGCAAGCCCGCCGCGGGCCTGAAGATCGAACTTTTCCGGCAGGGTGAAGCCGCCCCGCTCAAAACCATCCACACCAATGCCGACGGCCGCGCCGATGGCCCCATTCTGGAGGGCGCGGAATTCGTGCCGGCCCACTATGAACTGCGCTTCCACGCCGGTGCCTATCTGCGTGCCAGCGGACTGAAACTCCCTGAGCCCGCCTTTCTCGACGTGATCCCGATCTGCTTCGGCATCGCGGACGCTGCCGCGCATTATCACGTGCCGTTGCTGCTTTCGCCCTATGGCTATTCGACCTACCGGGGGAGCTGACCGCCCTTGACCATCCGTGCCTCCATCCGTTTCCTGCGCCGGGGCAAGATCGTGGACCTCGCCCATGTGCCACCCATGCGCACGGTGCTCGACTACCTGCGCCTTGACGAGCGTTCGCGCGGCACCAAGGAAGGCTGCAACGAAGGCGACTGCGGCGCCTGCACCGTGGCGCTGGGTGTGCTGAAGAACGGTAAGCTGGTCTATGAGCCCGTCAACGCCTGCATCCTGCTGGTGGGCCAGCTTGACGGCAAGGAACTGGTCACCGTCGATGACCTCGCGGACGGCGACACTCTTCATCCGGTGCAGCAGGCCCTCGTCGACACCCACGGCTCGCAATGCGGCTTCTGCACGCCGGGTTTCGTGATGTCGCTGTTCACACTCTACCAATCCGGCAAGGCGCCGACGCGTGAAGAAATCGCCACCCAGATCGCCGGCAACCTCTGCCGCTGCACGGGCTATCGTCCGATCATCGACGCCGGGTTCGCCGCCTGCACGGGTTCTCCGGTGGACCGCTGGGCAAAGGGCGCCAAGGAAGCGGCCCGCCAGCTCGCCGCGCTGGATGACGGTGCGGATGTTTTCGTGGGAACGCCCGAGAGCTTCATCGCCCGCCCCGCGCAAGCCGCGACGCTGGCACGGCTCACAGCGGAGAATCCCGATGCCACCATCGTCTCCGGCGCCACCGACGTCGGACTGTGGATCACCAAGCAGATGCGGCAGCTGCCGAAGATCATTCTCACCGGTGGCGTGACATCGCTGCATGCGGTCGAGATGGCCAAGGACCGCGTAAGCCTCGGCGCGGCGGCGACCTATGCGGAGGCGACGCCCGCGCTCTCGTCCATCGATCCTGACGTCGCTGAAGTGCTGCGCCGCCTTGGCTCCACCCAGGTCCGGGCGTCCGGCACGGTGGGCGGCAACATCGCCAACGGCTCGCCCATCGGCGACATGCCGCCGATGCTGATCGCGCTCGGCGCCACGCTCACGCTGCGCCATGGCGATACCGAACGTGCGCTGCTGCTCGAAAATTTCTTCATCGCCTATGGCAAGCAGGACAGGAAGCCCGGTGAACTCGTCTGGCGCATCGACGTGCCGAAGCTGAAGCGCGGCGAGGCCTTCCGCGCCTACAAGATATCGAAGCGCTTCGACCAGGATATCTCTGCCGTCATGGCTGCCTTCAAATTGATGCTGGATGGCCGCACCATCTCATCCGCCCGCATCGCCTTCGGCGGCATGGCGGCAACGCCCAAGCGCGGCGCGCAGACGGAAGCCGCCTTGCAGGGCGCTTCGCTCGACCAGCCCGCATCGTGGAAGGCCGCCATCGCGGCGCTGGCCAAGGACTTCCAGCCGATCTCCGACATGCGGGCTTCTGCCACCTATCGCATCGAGGTGGCGCAAGGCCTGCTGAAGAAGGCCCTGATGGAAGTGGCGGGCGCTGACAACACCCGCGTGCTGGCTCATCGCAAGGCGGTGGCGTGATGGCCGTGGCCCGCCGCAGCCTCGAGACGAAGACTGTCGGCAAGACGCTGGCCCATGACAGCGCCGCGCTGCATGTGCAAGGCTCCGCCACCTATATCGACGACATCCGCGAGCCCGACGGCCTCGTCCACGTCTATCCCGGTTTCGCCAAGGACGGCGCGCTGGGCAAGATAAAGTCGCTCGACCTCACCGCCGTGACATCCGCTCCGGGTGTCCTCGCCGTGCTCACCGCCAAGGACGTGCCCGGCCTCAACGACTGCGCGCCGGTGTTCGGCGGCGATCCAATTCTTGCCGATGGCCGCATCATGTTCCACGGCCAGGTGATCTTCGCCGTCGTCGCCGAAACGCGTGAGGCGGCGCGCCGCGCCACGCAACTGGCGAAGGTCGAGATCGCCGTGGAAAAGCCCGCCGTGACGGTCGAGGACGCGCTCGCCGCCAAGACCAAAGATGTGGGCGATCCCTATCAGTTCGTGCGGCGCGATGCGGCAAGGGCGGTGGCATCGGCCAGGCACAGTGTCTCCGAAAGCTTCCGCATCGGCGGGCAGGAGCATTTCTATCTCGAAGGACAGGTGAGCCTCGCCGTGCCGGAGGAGCATGGCGCGGTCACCGTCCACTGCTCCACTCAGCACCCATCCGAAGTTCAGCACCTCGTGGCCCACATGCTGCATCTGCAGGCCTCCATGGTGACGGTCGAATGCCGTCGCATGGGTGGCGCCTTCGGCGGCAAGGAAAGCCAGGCGGCGCAATGGGCCTGCCTTGCCGCGCTCGCCGCGCGCCTCACCGGTCGCCCCGCCAAGTGCCGCCTAGACCGGGACGAGGACATGATGCTGACGGGCAAGCGCCATGACTTCCGCGTCGACTACAAGGCGGGCTTCGATGCGAGCGGCCGCGTCATGGCGGTGGACGTCGATTTCCTCGCCCGCTGCGGCTACTCGGCGGACCTTTCCAACGCGATCTGTGACCGCACCATGTTCCATGCGGACAACGCCTACTTCTATCCCGCCGCCCGCATCGCCACGCGTCGTTTGCGCACCAACACCGTCTCCAACACCGCTTTTCGTGGCTTTGGCGGCCCGCAGGGCATGCTGTTCGCCGAGCGCCTGATGGAGGTGATCGCCATCCGCACAGGCCACGACCCGCTCGATGTGCGCAAGGCCAATCTCTATGGCGTGAAGGGCGACGTGACGCCCTACGGCATGAAGGTCGAGGACAACATCGCCCCCGCCATCATCGCTGAACTCGAAGCCTCCTCCGACTATCGCGTGCGGCGCACGAAGATCGCGCGCTTCAACGCAAAGAATCTGGTGCTGAAGAAGGGTATTTCCCTCACACCGGTCAAGTTCGGCATCTCCTTCACGCTCACCTACCTCAACCAGGCGGGTGCACTCGTCCACATCTACACCGATGGCTCTGTGCATCTGAACCACGGCGGCACCGAGATGGGGCAGGGCCTCTACACCAAGGTGGCGCAGGTGGTGGCGGAGGAATTCGGCATTGCGGCCTCGGACGTGCGCATTACCGCCACGACCACCGGCAAGGTGCCCAACACCTCCGCCACTGCGGCCTCATCGGGAGCCGACCTCAACGGCATGGCCGCCAAGGCCGCCGCTGCGACGATCAAGAGCCGGCTCATCGCCTTCGCCGCAAAGCAGTGGAAGGTGCCGAAGAGCCGCGTTCGCTTCGAAGGCGGCAAGGTGGTGGCCGGCAAGCACGCCGTTGCCTTCGGTGAACTTGCGCGGCAGGCCCATGCCGCGCGTATCTCGCTTTCTTCCACCGGCTACTACGCGACGCCGAAGATCCACTGGGACAGGGCCAAGGCCAAGGGCCGGCCCTTCTTCTATTTCGCCTATGGCGCAGCCTGCTCGGAAGTCACCATCGACACGCTCACCGGCGAGATGACGGTCGACCGGGTGGATATTCTCCACGACGTTGGCCGCTCGCTGAACCCTGGGCTGGACATCGGCCAGGTGGAGGGCGGCTTCGTGCAGGGCATGGGCTGGCTCACCACCGAGGAGCTGGTGTTCGACGATCAGGGGCGGCTGCGCACCCACGCGCCGTCCACCTACAAGATTCCCTGCGCCTCAGACGTGCCGGCCGACTTCCGGGTGAAGCTCTTCGAGTCGCGCGGCAACAAGGAAGACACGATCTACCGCTCCAAGGCGGTGGGCGAACCACCGCTGATGCTGGGCATCTCCGTCTGGACGGCGATCTTCGACGCAGTGGCGGCGTGCAAGCCCGGCATCATCCCGCAACTTGATGCACCCGCCACGCCGGAGGCCATCCTCCGTGCGGTGAAAGGACTGGCGTGATGAAGGTGTGGAGCCTGATTGCGAGAACGGTGGAGACACAGGGCAGCTGCGCGCTGGTGTCCGTCGTCCGCGCCGAGGGCTCCGTGCCACGCGAGGAAGGCGCCCGCATGGTGGTCACAGCTAACGGTTTCCACGGAACCATCGGCGGTGGCACGCTGGAGTGGAAGGCGCTGGCCGAAGCGCAGCGCCTGCTCGGCAAGGGCACCCAGGTGAAGATGCTCACCCAGTCGCTCGGCCCCGATCTGGGCCAGTGCTGCGGCGGGCGGATGACGCTCGCCATCGAGAGCTTTGACGCTGCGTCGCTGGCGCAGGCGAAGGACCTGGCGGCACGCGAGCAGGCCGGACCCTTCACTCTCGCCAATCGGCTGCCCGGCATTGTGGAAAACTTCGGTGAACGCCGCCGCGCCGTGCTGGTCTTCGGCGCCGGTCACGTAGGCCGTGCGCTGATCCTGTCGCTCGCCCCCCTGCCATTTGATGTCACCTGGGCGGACCCCCGGCCGGAGGCCTTTCCCGGCGCCATGCCGCAGAACGTGACGGGCTTCGCGGGCGACCCGCTGGATGTGCTCGCGGCGACTCCTGAAGGCGCGCTCGCCGTCATCATGAGCCATTCCCACGCGCTTGATCTGTCGATCGCCGATGCAGCACTCCGGAACCCGGCTATCGCCCATGTCGGGCTCATCGGCAGCGCCACCAAGCGGGCGCGCTTCGAAAGGCGCCTTGTGCAGGCGGGTGTGGATAAGTCGCGGGTGGCGGCGATGATCTGCCCCATCGGCATTGGCGGCATCCGCTCCAAGCTGCCTGCGGCGATTGCCGTATCGGTTGTGGCGCAGCTTATAACCCTCGATGAGGCATTGTCAGCCTCGGCAAGCCACGGCATGTTATCGGCAAGGAACGCTGGCTGATCAATGGAATACCTGCTCGAGGCACTCCACGTCATCAAGGTCTTCGGCACGCTGAAGGTTAATGACGACGTCACCCTCAAGGTGAAGCCCGGCGAGATCCATGCCTTTCTCGGCGAGAACGGAGCAGGCAAGTCCACCCTCGTGAAAATGATCTACGGCGCGCTGCAGCCCACCTCGGGCGAGTTCCGCTGGATGGGAAAATCCGTCACCATCCCCAGCCCCGCCGCGGCGCGGAAGCTGGGTATCGGCATGGTGTTCCAGCATTTCTCGTTGTTCGATGCCTTGACGGTGGCGGAGAACATCGCGCTCGCCATGCCCGGCGCCTTCGACATGAAGAAACTGTCGGAGCGCATCACCCGCGTGTCGCGTGACTATGGCCTGCCGCTGCAGCCAACAGCCGTGGTGGCTGACCTTTCGGTGGGCGAGCGCCAGCGCATCGAGATCGTGCGCTGCCTGCTGCAGGAGCCGAAGCTCCTCATCATGGACGAGCCCACCGCCGTGCTCACCCCGCAGGAGGCGGACCAGCTCTTCGTGACGCTTGCACGCCTCGCGGGCGAGGGCTGTGCGGTGATTTACATCAGCCACCGGCTGGAAGAGGTGAAGCGCCTCTGCCACAACGTGACGATCCTGCGTCACGGCAAGGTCGTCGCCAATGTCGATCCTGCGAAAGAGACGGCGGCGAGCCTCGCGCGCCTCATGGTCGGGGGCGACATCCATGTGGTGAAGAGCGCGCGGGAAGACCAGCGCGGCGCCACGCGCCTCAAGCTCGATCACCTCAAGCTTCCTGCCGATGGTCCCTTCTCGGTGGAACTGAAGAACGTCTCGCTCGAGGTGAAGGCGGGCGAGGTGGTGGCCGTTGCCGGTGTCGCCGGCAACGGGCAGTCGGAGCTTTTCGATGCAGTGTCGGGTGAGCGCTCGCTGGCTTCTGCTGCCATGCTGGCGATCGACGGCAGGCCGATGGGCCATGACGGCGTCAACGCCCGGCGCAATGTGGGTGCCGCCTTCGTGCCGGAGGAGCGGCTGGGCCATGGCGCGGTGCCGGGTTTCACGCTGTCGCAGAACGTGGTGCTGACGAGGCATTCATCCGACGAGGCGCTGGTCAAGTCCGGCATGGTGAGCAGCGGTGGTGCGGCCGGCGTCAGCCAGCGCGTCATCAAGGACTTCGACGTGCGCAAGGGCAAGCCCGATCCGGAAGCGCGCTCGCTGTCGGGAGGCAACCTGCAGAAATTCGTGGTGGGCCGCGAGCTCGACCGGAAGCCCGGCGTGCTGGTCATCAACCAGCCCACCTGGGGTGTCGATGCCGGGGCAGCAGCCACCGTTCGCCAGGCCATCGTCGACCTCGCCCGGCAGGGCTCCGCTGTGCTGGTCATCAGCCAGGACCTCGACGAGATCTTCGAGATCGCCGACCGCATCGCTGTCATCTCGCGCGGCGAATTGTCGGAGGCCTATCCGGCTTCCGATCTGAGCTCCGAAAAGATCGGCCTCCTCATGGCTGGCGCCCACGAACTGAAGGAGACGCTCCATGCGGCTCGTGCTTGAGAAGCGGGCAGAGGCGTCGACGCGCATGGCGTACCTCTCGCCCATCATCGCCATCGCGCTCACCCTCATCACCGGCGGCATCATCTTCGCGCTGCGCGGGCTCAACCCGTTCACGGCACTTTACGTGTTCTTCGTCGAGCCGCTCACCACCTCGTGGTCGATCGAGCAGCTGATCGTCAAGGCAACCCCGCTCGCCATGATCGGCGCGGGGCTTGCCGTGTCCTGCCTGGCCAATGTCTGGAACATCGGCGCGGAAGGCCAGCTCACGGCCGGCGCCATTCTCGGCTCGGCCATTCCGGTGTTCTTCCCCGACTTCCAGTCGCCGATGACGCTGGTGCTCATGCTGTCGCTGGGCGTCATCGGCGGCATGGCCTACGGGGCCATTCCCGCCTTCCTCAAGAACCGCTTCGGCACCAACGAGATCCTGACCAGCCTGATGCTGGTCTATGTGATCCAGCTGGTGCTCGACTGGTTGGTGCGTGGCCCATGGCGCGACCCCAAAGGCTACAATTTTCCCAAGACCATCGCCTTCTCCGACTGGCAGATGCTACCGCAATTCAAGCTGATCCCGGATTCGATAGGTCCCATCTACATCAATCTTGGCGCCATCTTCGCCGTCATTGCGGTGATCGCACTCGCCTTCATGATGGGCCGCACGCTGAAGGGCTTCGAGCTTCGGGTGCAGGGTGTTGCCCCGCGCGCCGGGCGTTTTGCAGGCTTCTCGCGTGAGCGGACCGTGTGGTTCTGCTTCCTCCTGTCAGGCGGCCTCGCGGGGCTCGCCGGCATCTGCGAGGTGATGAGCACGGTCGGACAATTGCAGCCCGGCATCTCGCCCGGCTATGGCTTCACCGCGATCATCGTGGCCTTCCTCGGCCGCCTCAATCCGGTGGGCGCGCTGCTTGCCGCCTTCGCGCTGGCCATCAGCTATCTCGGAGGCGAGTCTGCGCAAGTGGCGCTTGGCATCTCGGACAAGACCGCACGCGTCTTCCAGGGCATCCTGCTGTTCTACATCCTGGCCTGCGACTCCCTCATCCTCTATCGACTGAAGTTCCTGCGGAGCACGCCGAAGCTGGCGGAGGGCGGCGCATGAACGACCAGCTGCTCTCCGTCATCCTCACCATCATCACCGCCGCCACGCCGTTGCTGCTCGCCGCCATCGGAGAACTCGTGGTGGAGCGTTCGGGCGTGCTCAACCTCGGCGTCGAGGGCATGATGGCGGTGGGCGCCGTCTCGGGCTTCGGCGCGGCATTGATGACGGGCAATCCCTACGTTGGTGTTCTCGCTGCGCTGGTGGCGGGCGCCGCGCTGTCGCTGCTCTTCGGCTTCCTCACCCTCACCATGGTCTCGAACCAGGTGGCAACAGGCCTGGCGCTGGCGCTTCTGGGCCTCGGCATTTCAGGCTTGATGGGCGAGAGCTTCGTGGGCCAGCCGGGCGTCCACCTGGAACGGCTGCACATACCGGGCCTCAGCGAGATTCCCATCCTTGGCCCCATCCTCTTCGGGCAGGATTTCCTCGTCTATCTCTCGCTTGCCATCATTGCATTGGTGTCCTTCGTGCTGTTTCGTACCAAGGCGGGCCTCATCATCCGGGCAGTGGGTGACAGCCACCAGTCGGCCCACGCGCTGGGCTATTCGGTGATCGGCGTGCGCTATCTCTGCGTGATGTTCGGGGGGGCCTGTTCCGGGCTGGCGGGGGGCTACCTCTCGCTGGCCTACACGCCACAATGGGTGGAAAACATGACGGCTGGCCGCGGCTGGATCGCGCTGGCGCTGGTCGTCTTCTCCTCCTGGCTGCCCTGGCGCATCCTGGCGGGGGCCTATCTTTTTGGTACAATCACGGTGATGGGATTTTCGCTGCAGGCATATGGCATCGGCATCCCGTCCCAGCTACTCTCGTCACTCCCCTATGTGGTGACCATCCTGGTGCTGGTCCTCATATCGCGGAACCGGGCCCTCATGCGGGCCAATACGCCAGCTTGCCTCGGTCAGCCTTTCGTGCCCGACCGCTAGGCCTCGAAGAAGCTTCGTCACGGCCTGCAGCCGGCCTCGAAGTGATGAATAAAACGGCTGCAGGGAAATGGGTTTGAACAAGGAGCATACGAAAATGAAGAAATGGATGGCAATGGCAGTGGCCCTGGCGCTCGGCGCTTCGGCCGGTGCCGCGCAGGCAGCTGACAAGCTGAAGGCCTGCTGGATCTACGTCGGTCCGGTCGGCGACTTCGGTTATTCCTACCAGCATGACCAGGGCCGGAAGGCCGTGGAGAAGGCGCTGGGCGACAAGGTCGAGACCGCGTTCCTCGAGAACGTGGCCGAAGGCCCGGACGCCGAGCGCGCCATCGAGCGCTTCGCGCGCGAGGGCTGCAAGATCATCTTCACGACGTCCTTCGGCTTCATGGACCCGACCATCAAGGTCGCTGCCAAGTATCCGGACGTGAAGTTCGAGCACGCCACGGGCTACAAGAAGGCCGACAACGTCTCGATCTACAACGCGCGCTTCTACGAAGGCCGCTATGTGATGGGCCAGATTGCCGCCAAGATGTCGAAGACCGGCACGGCGGGCTACATCGTGTCCTTCCCGATCCCGGAAGTCGTCATGGGCATCAATGCCTTCATGCTCGGCGCGCAGTCGGTGAACCCGGACTTCAAGGTCAAGATCATCTGGGTGAACTCCTGGTACGATCCGGGCAAGGAAGCCGATGCAGCCAAGGTGCTGCTCGGCCAGGGAGCCGACATCCTCGTCCAGCACACGGATTCGACCGCTGCGCTGCAGGTTGCCGAGGAACAGGGCAAGCTCGGCTTCGGTCAGTCCTCGGACATGATCAAGTTCGCGCCCAAGGCCCAGCTCAGTGCCAACACGGATGACTGGGATCCCTACTACGTGGCGCGCGTGCAGGCCGTGCTCGACGGCACCTGGAAGTCGGAAGACACCTGGGGCGGCATGAAGGACGGCATGGTTGTGCTGGCTCCCTTCACCAACATGCCCGACGACGTGAAGAAGATGGCCGAGGACTCGGTCGCCAAGATCAAGTCCGGCGAGCTGCAGCCCTTCATGGGACCGATCACCAAGCAGGACGGAACGGTGGTCGGCGAAGCCGGCAAGCCGCTTCCCGACGGCGAGCTGCTCGGCATGAACTATTACATCAAGGGCGTCGACGACAAGCTGCCGCAGTAAGCGCGGACCCACGAAACCAGCGCCTGCCGCGGGAGCAATCCCCGGCAGGCGTATTCATGAGGAGCAACGAGACCTTGGAGCCCTTCATCGCCGACTGGCTGAACCTCCTCATCCGCTGGGGCCACATGGTCGCCGGCATCGCGTGGATCGGCACGTCCTTCTATTTCGTGGCGCTGGACTTCTCGCTGAAGACGCGCGACGCCCTGCCCGAAGGCGTGCGCGGCGAGGCGTGGGAGGTGCATGGCGGCGGCTTCTACCACGTGCAGAAATATGTCTCGGCACCCTCATCGCTTCCCCAACACCTCACCTGGTTCAAGTGGGAGGCTTACCTCACCTGGGTGACGGGCTTCTTCCTGCTGGCCGTGGTGTACTACGTCAACGCCAGCGCCAATCTCATCGATCCGGCCGTTGCCAAGCTTGCGCCGTGGCAGGCCATCGTCATCTCGCTCGTTTCCATCGTTGCGGGCTGGGTAATCTATGACGGCCTCTGCCGCTCGCCCATCGGGCGCAACACCGCCGCGCTGGCCGCCTGCGTCTTCGCGCTGATCCTCGGCTTCGCCTATGTTTTCACGCACCTGTTCTCCGGCCGTGGCGCCTTCATACATGTCGGCGTGATCGTCGGTACCATTATGGCGGCCAATGTCTTCATGGTGATCATCCCCAACCAGCGCAAGATCACGGCTGCGCTGCTAAAGGGTGAAGTGCCGGATCCGCGCTTGGGCGCCATCGGCAAGCAGCGCTCGCTGCACAACACCTATCTCACGCTCCCTGTGCTGCTGATGATGGTGTCGAACCATTTCGCCATGCTCACCAACGCGCCGAACGCATGGATGTTGGTGGGTCTCGTCTTCATCGGTGGCGCGGCGCTGCGGCACTTCCTCGTCCGGCACGAGGTGGGCGACCCGCTGTCCAAGATCGCCTGGACGCTGCCGGTCATCTTCATCTCGCTCGGCGGCGCGTGGCTCCTGTCGTCCTCGCCGCTGTTGTCGCTCGACTGGGCGAACCTTTTCATCCGCTGGGGCCACATGATCGCCGGCATCGCGTGGATCGGCACGTCCTTCTATTTCGTGGCGCTCGATTTCTCACTGCGAAAGGAGCCCGGCATGCCGCGGGGCGTGGGCGGCGAGGTGTGGGAGGTGCACGGCGGCGGCTTCTACCACGTGCGGAAATACCTGACCGCGCCAGAGACGCTGCCGAAGGACCTGATCTGGTTCAGGTGGGAGGCATACCTCACCTGGGTCACGGGCTTCCTGCTGCTCATCGTACTCTATTATCTGCAGGCCGACAGCTACCTGATTGACCCGAACGTCATGCCGCTCACCCAGGTTCAGGCCATCAGCATGTCCGTGGCGAGCCTTGTTCTCGGCTGGGTGCTTTATACCGCGCTGTGCAAGTCGCCCATCGGCCGCAGCACGGGGCTTCTGGCACTCTGCCTCTTTGCGATGCTGCTCGCCTTTGCCTGGGGCTACACGCACCTCTTCTCCGGGCGCGGCGCCTTCATCCACATCGGCGCGCTGATCGGCACCATCATGGCGGCCAACGTGTTCATGGTGATCATCCCCAACCAGCGCAAGATCACTGCCGCGCTGGTCAAGGGCGAGAGGCCGGACCCGCGGCTTGGCGCCATCGGCAAGCAGCGCTCGCTGCACAACACCTATCTCACGCTGCCGGTGCTGGCGATGATGGTGTCCAACCACGTGCCCATGATCACCGACAGTCCATACGCATGGTTGCTCGCAGGCCTCATCATCCTCGCCGGTGGCCTCGCCCGCCACTTCCTCGTGCGCACCGAGGTGGGCGATGCCCACGCCGACATTGCCTGGACACTGCCCCTGATCGGCGCGGCGCTGGCCTTTGGCCTGATCATTACCCAACCCGGCAAGCTTGTCCTGTTCCAGGGCGAGGTGAGCGATGCCGAGGCGCTGGCGATCGTCCAGACGCGCTGTGCGGTCTGCCATGCGGAGCAACCCACCGATGCCACGATCAAGGTGGCGCCCAAGGGTGTCCATCTCGAAACGCTGGAGCAGCTCAAGCGCTATGCCGCACAGGTCGAGGTTCAGGCGGTGCAGAACAAGGCGATGCCGCTCGGCAACCGTACCGGCATCACCGACGAGGAACGCGTCAAGCTCGGAACATGGATCGCCAGGCAATGATGACCATCTCTGATGTGAATGCCATGAGCCCGAAAGCCTTCATCGAGGCCTTCGGCGACGTGGCCGAACACTCCCCCTGGGTGGCGCGCGAGGCGGATGCGGCGCGTCCCTGCGCCAGCCGCGAGGCGCTGGTGAAGCACTTCGAGACGGCCATCCGCGCCGCCAACCACGATGCGCAGCTGGCCTTGATCCGCGCCCATCCCGACCTCGCCACCAAAGCAAGGCTCACGGATCACTCGACAAGGGAGCAGGCGGGCGCTGGCTTCAACACGCTGACGCCCACTGAATTCGCCCGCTTTACCGATCTCAACAACCGCTACAGGCAGCGCTTCGGCTTTCCCTTCATCTTCGCGGTGAAGGGCGCCACCAAGCACATGATCATCGACAGCTTCGAAGCCCGCGTGAACAATGATCCGACAGCGGAGTTCGAGACGGCGCTGCAGCAGGTCTGCCGCATCTTCCGCTTCCGGATCGAGGACAGGGTGTCACCATGACGCGCGTCATCAAGGGCCAGACGCTGAGCTTCGCCGGGGATGGCAAGGCGGTGCATGAGAGCAAGGGTGCGATCGCCATGGGCGATGACGGCGTCATCCTCTGGGCAGGCCCGCAGAGCCTGCTGCCGGAGGGCTTCCGGCAGGCGGAAACAGATGACTACGGCGAGATGCTGGTCATGCCGGGCTTCATCGACGCCCATATCCATTTTCCGCAGTACCGGATGCTGGCAGCACCCGGCAAGGACCTGCTCGACTGGCTCACCCGCTTCACCTTCCCGGAGGAGAGCCGCTACGCCGATGCTGAATACGCCCGGGCAGCGGCGCAGATCTTCCTGTCGCGCCTGTTCCAGCACGGTACGACCTCCGCACTCGCCTTCTGCTCGGTGCACAAGACCTGTGCCGATGCGCTCTTCGCCGCCGCTCGGGACGCCGGCATGGCGCTGGTCACCGGCAAGACCATGATGGACCGCAACGCCATCCCCGCCGTCGAGGACACGCCGGAGACCGGTGCCCGCGAGACGGTGGAACTCTACGAGGCATGGCACGGCAAGGGGCGGCTGCGCTACGCCGTGACGCCGCGCTTTGCGCCCACCTCGTCTGACGCGCAGCTGAAGGTGTCGGGCGAGCTGCTCGCGTCACTTCCCGGTGCGCTGATGCAGACGCATCTCTCCGAAAGCCCGCGCGAGATCGCCTTCGTGAAGGAGCTGTTCCCCTGGGCCAGGGACTATACCGACGTCTATGACCACTTCGGCCTGCTGAGCGACCGCAGCCTCTTCGCCCACGGCATCCACCTCTCGGAGCGTGAATGTGAGCGGCTGTCGGAGTCGGGCTCGACGGTGGTGCATTGCCCCACCTCCAACACCTTCCTCGGCTCCGGCCTGATGTCGATGCCCTGGCTGCGCAGGAAGGAACGGCCAATACATCTGGGTGTGGCCACCGACGTCGGCGGCGGCACCAGCTATTCCATGCTGGCAACGCTGGGTGAGGCCTATAAGGTTCAGATGCTGGCGGGCTACAAGCCCTCGGCGCATGAGCTGTTCGCCATGGCAACGCGCGGCAATGCAGAGCGCCTGAAGATTTCCCATGAGACAGGGGCGTTGGAGCACGGCAAGTTCGCCGACATCATGGTGCTCGACCCGAAGGCCACGCCGGTGCTGGCCAGCCGCCAGGAACTCTCGACCTCGCTCGAGGACGTCCTCTTCTCGCTGATGATCCTCGGCGACGACCGCGCCGTGAAGGCCACCTATGTGAAGGGCCGCAAGGTGCATGAGCGCCCCTAACCATTCCTCGCCCCCACGGAGTAGGAAAGAGGAACGTTTGGTGTTGTCTTACGGCGTTACTGCGAACACCTCACCCTCCTTGAACCACACCTCTTCGAGATTGTTGCCCGGCCCCTTGCGGTCAATGATCAGGAAGCGGCTTTCGGCGTCCAGCACCAGCAGCGGGTGGTGCCAGGTGTTCCGCGCATAGTTGACGCCCTGCCGTCCCGTCGCGGTGAAGGCGCGGTAGCTGGCGAAATCATGTGCATCCACCGCCACCAGCACCAGCCATGGCCGGTCCTGAAGGGGCACGAAGGCCTGGCTTCCCAGCGGGTGGCGCTCCATCAGTTTGATCGCGATGGGTGCCTCGCGTGGCTGGCTGAGGAACAGGCTGACGTTGGTGGCGCCACCTTCCGGTGCCACGTCCACAAAGCACACATCGTTGAAGCGTTCGGTGAAGCCCTGGTTGATCGTGTAGTGGGCGGAGCCCTCCATCTCGATCACCTCGCCAAAGGGGCGGAAGGCGTCGCGCGTCAAGGGTTCGGGCCTCAGAAGCCGCATCACACGATCCGGCAGGAAATGGTGCCGAGCACGCCATAGTCGATGCTCACCGCGTCGCCGGGTTTGACCGCCATCGGCACGATGCAGGTCCCGGTGGTCACGAACTGCCCGGCCTTCACGCCACCGCAATAGGTGGACGCCTCGTTGACGAACCAGGTGAGTGCCTTGCGCGGATCGCCGAGCACTGCCTTGCCGGTTCCTTCGGCCTTCACCTCGCCGTTGAGCAGGCCCTTCACGGCATGCACCGAGAGATCGAGACCGTGCCACGGCCTGTCGACGGCGGGGCCGAGGACGAGCCACGAGGCGCAGGCGGTGTCGGCGATGAGCTGTGCCGCGCCCACCTTGGTGAAATCCTGATAGCGGCTGTCCGGCACCTCGATCGAGAGATGCAGCGCGCTGACGGCGGCGAGCACTTCATCCTGTGTGTAGGGTATGGCGCGGGGCGGCAGGTCCTTCGCGAAGCCAAAGGCGAATTCCGCTTCCGCCACGCGCATGATGTTGTCGCCCAGCGGCACGCTGGCGCCCTGCGCCAGCAGCCGGCTGTTCAGGATGCGACCGATGATGGGGCCGTCGACATTGATGTGCTTCTGCCCGGCCTCGCTGGTGGCGGCGATCTTCCAGCCTGCCACCGTGCTGCCGCTCTGCCGCGCCACGGCGTCGGCGGCCTCATAACCTTCGCCGCGACTCTTCGGACGCATGGTGGCTGGCAATTCGGCAATGCGCGTCGTCGTGGCCCAGTTCTGCAGCAGCACGTCTGCTGCGGCGGCGAAGTCGGTCATTCTCAGTCCCCCAGTGTTTTCAGGATGTCTTGGAAGCGCGGGTTGTCCCGCAGCACGTCGAGGTCGCTGTCGTGGAGCATGAATTCCTGCAGCGAGCGCAGCGTTGATGGCCCCATGATACGCTCCAGCCGGTCAAGCGCCAGTTCCGTTTCTCCGAGGATCGCATAGGCGCAGGCGATGTTGTAGTGCATGTAGAAATCATCGGGCTCGATGATCGAGGCGCGCTCCGCCCAGTCGCGCGTGCGGTCGTTCTCGCCCAGTACGGCGAGCAGCCCTGCGCCGAAGGCCAGCGCATCGGCATCGTCCGGGCGATCGGCCACCGCGGCCTCGGTGCGCACCAGCGCGGCCTTGGCGGCCCGGCGTGCCTCCTCCGGCTTGCCCAGAGATTGGAAGCACATTGCCTGCAGGCCCAGTGAACGGAAGTCGTCGTTCTTGAACTCGGCTGCCTTGCCGAACAGGTCCGCCGCCTTGCGATATTGTCCGCGGTTGAAGCAGTTGCGGCCATAGAAGAAATAGGCCTCGAAAAGGTCGGGCTTCAGCGCGATGGCCTGGTCGAAGCTCGCCTCCGCCTCCTCGTAGCGCCCGGCGGTATAGAGGGCGAGGCCCTTGGAGGCGTGTGCCTCGGCGAGCGTCGCATCGATGGCAAGTGCGCGTTCGCTCTGCTCGAAGATCTCTTTGGTGGTGATGGCGGTGTCGCCGGCATCGAGGAGGTGCGAGTTGCAGTCGGCGATGCCGGCATGCGCGGCCGCATAGTCGGGTTCGATGTCGAGGGCCCGCTGGAACATCTGCTTCGCCAGCCACAGGAAGCGCCGGGTATGGCCGCGGTGGAAGAAGCTGCGGCCCATCAGGTAGAAGCGGTAGGCCTCGCTGTTGTAGGTCTGGCGCTGCGAGATGGTCTCGCGCTCCTTCGGCAGCATCCTGAGGCGCAACGCGTCGACGATGGCATGCGAGATGTCGTCCTGCAGCTTGAAGATGTCCTCGAACTTGCGGTCATAGCGTTCGGCCCAGACATGGCCGTTGGTGCGGCCGTCGATGAGCTTCGCGGTGATGCGCACCCGGTCGTTCACCTTGCGCACGCTGCCGTCGAGGAGATACTGCACGCCGAGCCGCGAGGCCACGCGACCGAGGTCCTCGCTCGCCCCCTTGTAGGTGAAGGCGGTGTTGCGCGAGACGACGAAGAGGGCGGAGATCTTCGAAAGATCGGTGATGATGTCTTCGGTGATGCCGTCGCTGAAGTAATCCTGCTCGGGGTCGCCCGACATGTTGACAAAGGGCAGCACGGCGATCGAGGCCTGGTGCCCGTTGCTGACGCGCCGCCGCGGCTGGCCCTGCGTGCTGCCAGTCACGCGCCAGGCCTGGGTGAGGCCCGAGGTGTCCTTGAGCTGGCGCATGCCGGCATCCTCGAAGGCCAGCGGCAATTGCCGCTGCACCTGCTGGTAGACCGTCTCGGAGATGAAGATGCTGCCGGTCTCGGCAATGGCCTGCAGCCGCGAGGCGACGTTCACGCCGTCGCCGAACACATCATTCTGCTCGACGATCACGTCCGAGAGGTTGATGCCGATGCGGAAGCTCATGCGCCGGTCTTCCGGCAGGTTGGCGTTGCGGGCTTCCGAAGCCTGCTGCATGTTCACCGCGAAGGTGACGGCATTCACCGGGCTGCCGAATTCGGCAAGGAAGCCGTCGCCCAGCGTCTTGACGACGCGCCCGCCGCCTTGTGCGATGAGCGGGTCGATGATGACGGAATGCCGCTCCATGAGTTCGGCCAGCGTCCCCGCCTCGTCGCGCTCCATCAGCCGCGAGTAGCCCGCGACATCGGCCGAGAGGATTGTGGTGAGGCGCCGTTCCAAGCAGAGTTACTCCATAGGCTTTGTGAGAGCGGACAGGCTACGTTGAACATTCATTCTTAGCAATTTGATTTCGCCGGATGAATCGGGTTGCAGCCACGGCCCGTCCTTGACAGGGGCAGGGCTGGGACACACTATCTGCGCAAACAGCAGGCGAGGAAACGCAGGCGTGTATGCCCGGCCGAAAACAATCGCGGAAGCAACCCACGCCATGGCCGCCGAAGGTGCTCTGGCGGTGGGCGGCGGCACCGACGTCTATCCCGCCCATGTGGGACGGCCGCTGTCGCGCCCGCTGGTCGATCTGTCGCGGGTCGAGGGCCTGCGCGGCATCAGTGAAATGGCGGAGTGCATCCGCTTCGGCGCGTCCACCACCTGGACGGACATCGTGCGGGCGGAGCTTCCCCCGGCCTTTGACGGCCTGAAGGCAGCGGCCCGCGAGGTGGGCTCCATCCAGATCCAGAACCGCGGCACCATTGCCGGCAACCTGTGCAACGCCTCCCCCGCGGCGGATGGCGTGCCGCCGTTGCTCAGCCTCGATGCCAGCGTGGAGCTCGCCTCGCCCACCGGGCGGCGGGTGCTGCCGCTCGCATCCTTCATCACCGGCTATCGTCGCACCGCGCTGGCGCCGGGCGAGATCGTCACGGCGGTCATCGTGCCCCGTCCGTCGCCCGCAGCGCGCTCCGCCTTCGTGAAGCTAGGCGCGCGGCGTTACCTGGTGATCTCGATCCTGATGGCAGCCGCCGTGCTGGAGATCGATTCGCAAGGGCGCATCGCGCGGGCCGCCGTGGCGGTGGGCGCGGCCTCGCCGGTGGCCCAGCGTCTGCCGGAACTCGAGGCCGAACTGCGCGGGCTGGCCGGAAAGCCCTCTGCCATTGTCGCGCCGCGCCATCTCTCGGGCCTTGCACCCATCGATGACGTTCGCGCCACCGCCGCCTACCGGCTGGAGGCAGCACTCTCCGCCGTGGGCGAGGCGCTGGACCTCGCAGCGGGAGTGGCATGACGTGATCTCCTTCACGTTGAACGGCGCTGCCGTCTGCTGCGATGCCTCACCCGCCGTTCGCCTCAGCGAGGTGCTGCGCGGCCCCCTCGGGCAGACGGGCACCAAGAGCGGCTGCGATGCGGGTGACTGCGGGGCCTGCACGGTGCTCATCGATGGTGAAGCCGCCTGCGCCTGCCTCGTTCCTGCCGCGCAGGCGGAGGGCACCTGCGTCACGACGGTCGAGGGGCTCAAGGCTTCGGCGAAGGGCGCGCGTCTGCAGCAGGCCTTCCTGGCGCGCGGTGCTGCGCAGTGCGGCATCTGCACGCCGGGCATGCTGGTGGCCGCCGTGGCGCTGCTGGAGCGCGAGGCCAAGCCGACGCGTGCGCTGATCAAGGATGCGCTGGGCGGCGTGCTCTGCCGCTGCACCGGCTATGGCAAGATCATCGAGGCGGTGGAAGACGCCGCAAGGGGCAGCATCCATGCCGAGGCCATGCCCGAGCCGGGCCATGCGGTCGGCGCGCGCATCGCCAGGCTCGACGGCGAAGCAAAGGTCGCGGGCACGGAAGCATATGGGGCGGATTCAATTCCGCCTGATGTTCTGTGGGTGAGGGCCATCCGCGCCGCCCACCATCGCGCGGGGTTCCGCTTCGGCGACATCGAAGGCTTCATCGCAACACACCCCGGCATCGTGCGGGTGCTGACCGCGAAGGACATTCCGGGCCGCAACATCTTCGGCGTCATCCCGCCCTTCGCCGACCAGCCGGTATTCGCCGAGAACGAGACACGCTTCCGCGGCGAGGCGATTGCGGCAGTCGTGGGTGAGCGTCAGGCGATCGACGGCCTTGACCTCTCCACCTTCCCCGTCACATGGGAGGAGCGCAGTCCGGTCCTCACCATCGCGGCAGCGCTCGACCCGGCAGCGCCGCAATTGCAGGAGAAGCGGCCCGGCAACATCCTGGTGCGCGGCCATGTCGAGACGGGTGATGTTCAGGCAGCACTCGCATCGGGAGCCGTCACCGTTGAAGGCAGCTTCGAAACCGCTTTCGTCGAGCACGCCTATATCGAGCCCGAGGCCGGCTGGGCGCGGCGCGTGGGCGACAGGATCGAGATCACCGCCTCCACCCAGGCGCCCTACATGGACCGTGATGACACGGCAGCCATCATGGGGCTGGCGCCGGAGGCCATACGCATCATTCCGTCGGCCTGCGGCGGCGGCTTCGGATCGAAGCTCGACCTGTCGCTGCAGCCCTATGTGGCGCTCGCGGCCTGGGTGACGGGTCGCCCCGCGGCCATGGTCTACACGCGCCCTGAATCGCTGCAGTCCACCACCAAGCGCCACCCGGCCATCATGCGGTCGCGCATGGCGGCGACGCGTGACGGCAAGTTGCTGGCCATGGATTTCGAGGGTGACTTCAACACCGGCGCCTATTCATCATGGGGGCCGACGGTTGCCAACCGCGTGCCGGTGCATGCCTCGGGTCCTTACGTGGTGCCGAACTATCGCGCCAACACCCGCGCCGTGCTCACCCATTGTGTGCCCTCCGGCGCCTTCCGTGGCTTCGGCGTGCCGCAGACCGTGGTGGCGCAGGAGCAGATGCTGGACATGCTGGCGGAAAGGCTGGGGCTTGACGCGCTCGACTTCCGCATCCGCAATGCGCTGACCGACACCACCCCCACCGTCACCGGCCAGGTGATGGGCGACGGCGTCGGCATCCGCGACTGCTTCGAGGCGCTGAAGCCGCAGTGGACGCAATTGCGCCGCGCGGCGGAGGCGTTCAACGCGACGAGCGAGCGCTTCAAGCGCGGCGTCGGCGTGGCGGGCATGTTCTATGGCTGCGGCAACACCTCGCTGCCCAACCCGTCCACCATCCGCTTCGGGCTGAAGCCGGATGGCCGCCTGTCTTTGCACCAGGGCGCGGTGGATATCGGGCAGGGGTCCAACACGGTGATCGCCCAGATCGCGGCCGATGCGCTGGGCCTTGCCCTGTCGCTGATTGATCTCGTCTCGCCCGATACCGACCTCACGCCTGACTGCGGCAAGACCTCCGCCTCGCGCCAGACCTTCGTCACCGGCACCGCCGCCGAGCGCGCGGGCCGCGCGCTGCGCCAGCAGTTGCTCCGGCTCGCCAATGCGGGCGAAGGCGCCACACTGTCGCTCGACAGCGGCACGCTCGTGGTGCGCGACGACACCGTCATCCGCAGCATGAACCTTGCGGACCTGCCGCGTGACGCCTTTGGCTATGTGCAGTGCGCCGAGGCAACCTTCGATCCGCCCACCTCGCCGCTCGATGCGAACGGCCAGGGCGTTCCCTATGCCGTCTATGGCTATGGCGCGCATCTGGCGGAGGTCGAGGTCGACACGCGGCTGGGCCGCGTGCACGTGCTGGGCATCGTGGCGGCCCATGACGTGGGCCGTGCCATCAACCCCATCCTCGTCGAGGGCCAGATCGAGGGCGGCGTTGCACAAGGCATCGGCATGGCGCTGATGGAGGAGTTCACGCCGGGCCGTGGCGAGAACCTCCATGATTATCTCATCCCGACGATCGGCGACGTGCCGCCCATCCAGTCCATCCTCGTCGAGCGCGCCTCATCGGCGGGGCCCTTCGGCGCCAAGGGCATCGGCGAGCAGGCGCTGATCCCGACGGCACCCGCCATCCTCAACGCCATCCACCACGCCACCGGCGCCCGCGTCATGCAGATCCCGGCCACGCCTGAGCGTGTGCTGGCGGCGATCAAGACACGCTCCCCATGACCCGCATGCAGGCGCGCATGCTGCCTGATGGCCGCAGGCTGCACCTGAACGACGGTCCCATCGACCTGATCATCGGCGCCGAGGGCGATGCGGAGGAGGTGGGTCGCGCCTATGCCGCGGTCCATGCCCGCTTCGCCACGGCGCTGGACGAGCTCTGCGCCGAGCTGCCGCTGCTGCGCATGCCGGTCGGTGGTGAACCGCAGGGGGCTGTGGCGCGGTGCATGTGGCGGGCCACCGGGCCGCTGGCGCGCCACGCCTTCATCACGCCCATGGCGGCGGTGGCGGGCAGCGTGGCGGAGGAAATGCTGGCGGCCATGGTGGCGGCAGCCCCGCTCGCCCGCGCCTTCGTCAACAATGGTGGCGATATTGCGCTCCACCTCGCGCCGGGCCAGCATTATGACATCGGCCTCGTCGACCGGCCGGACCGGCCCTCGCTGTTCTCCACCGCGCGCATAAGCGCGGATGACCATGTGCGCGGCATTGCCACCAGCGGCTGGCGCGGCCGCTCCTTTTCGCTGGGCATTGCCGATGCGGTGACGGTGCTGGCCGAGCGGGCCTCCCTGGCTGATGCCGCGGCCACCCTGATCGCCAATGCCGTCAACCTGCCCGCCCACCCCGCCGTGACGCGCGTTCCGGCGGTCGATCTGCAGCCGGACAGCGATCTCGGCCAGAGGCCGGTCACCCGTGCGGTGGGAAACCTGCACGGCAATGAAATTGGCACCGCGCTCGATGCTGGTGTAGCCTTCGCGAATGTCCTGCTGGACGAGGGGCGGATCACCGCCGCCGCGCTCCATCTGGCGGGGGAAACCCGCACGCTTGGGAGGTTCGATGCCGGACGTCAAAGTCAGGAAATTCCTCGTCTCCGTTGAGGAAATCCATCATGAGGGCGGCCCCGCCGCCGCCGTGCCGCCGAAGCGCGGGCTGATCCTTGCCGTGGTCGAGAACCCCTATGCCGGGGCCTTCCACGAGAACATCCTGCCCTTCATGGAAGACCTGAAGCCCCTGGGCCTCGACATGGCGCGGCGCCTGCTCGCCGCACTGGGCGGCGACCCCAGCTCCATCGAGGGCTATGGCAAGGGCGCGATTGTCGGCGAGGCGGGGGAGCTTGAACATGCCGCCCTGTGGCATGCGCCGGGCGGCTATTCGATGCGCGAGGTGCTGGGCGGCGCCAAGGCCATCGTGCCGTCGGCCAAGAAGGTGGGCGGCCCGGGCACCCGGCTCGACATTCCCGTCACCCACATCAACGCCTCCTATGTGCGGAGCCACTTCGACTCCGTGGAGGCCGGCATCACCGATGCGCCGCGCGCCAACGAAATGGTGCTGGGACTGGTCATGACCACGGGCCCGCGCGTCCACGCCCGGGCGGGCGGGCTGAGCGCGGCCGAGATCAAGGGAGAGGATGGACTGAGATGAAAGCGAAGATCCGCAAGATCATCACCGTGGTGGACGAGACGCTGACCGAGCAGGGTCAAACTGTTTCACCACCCATCCGCCGCGCGGCGGCCATTGCCGTGATCGCCAATCCCTTTGCAGGAAAATTTCAGGAAGACCTGTCGGACCTGATCGACATTGGCGAGGAGCTGGGGCTGTTGCTGGCGGAGCGCGCGGTTGCCGCTCTGGGGGGCTCGGGCAGCAACGAAAATGGCAACGGCAGCATCGTCGAAAGCTACGGCAAGGCCGCCGCGGTGGGTGAAAACGGCGAGCTGGAACATGCCGCCGCCATCCTGCATCCCAAGCTCGGTGCCCCCTTCCGCAAGGTGCTGGGCAAGGGGGCTGCCCTCATCCCGTCATCCAAGAAGCGCGGCGGCATGGGCGTGGCGCTGGACATTCCATTGGGTCACAAGGACGCCGCCTTCGTCAGGAGCCATTTCGACGGCATGGAGGTGCGGGTGAGCGATGCGCCGCGCGCCAACGAGATCATGGTGGCAGTCGCCGTCACCGCCGGCGGTCGCCCGCTGCCGCGCGTCGGCGGGCTCAAGGTTTCCGAGATCAAGGGTGAGGACGGGCTGCGTTGATTGAGCCATGGAATGGCGAAGGAAATTCGCCGTTGCTGGAATTGTAATTGTGCGACGCTGGACAATTTTGGCTTTTTTTAAAATGTATTCTCAAAGAATGTATATACGCATTGATATATTTTCTTAGACGGGCCTTTGGCCCTGATTGTGACAATCTCATGAAAGAAGCGCGAGAGTAATCGTGGATAACCGCGCTGCAAAGGGTTGCTCTGAGGTAAGAGTAATATATCAATTTTTACATTCCTTCGGTCTTCGCAGACAGGAAAAGATCTCGTAAGTCAAATGCGTTAGGTAAAAATACGTGAATAAGTACATAAGTAAAAACCCATGAAAATGTTATTTATATGTGGAAGAAGCCCGAAGTCGTTGCCAAGGAATTGAAGACGCTGGTTTTGGCCCGCGGGACAATTTCTCAGGCCTGCAATGCGACCAGTATCAACCGGCAGCAGTTCAACAAGTACCTGGCAGGGCAAGTCCTGCCAGGGGCCCGCAACATGCGGAAGATCTGTAGCTATCTCGGCGTCAGCGAGGAGGGCCTGATCTCAGAGGGGCCATCGCTGTTGCCTGGCGATTTTGTTGCTCAGTCGGAAAACGATCTCGGCGCCATCGCGCCCGGTGTCGGGGATTTCCTCAAGACAGCGCAGCGCAACCTATCAGTTGCCCCCCCAGCAAATGTTTTGCCAAACGGCTATTACGACGGTTACTTCCCGCTCAATGGCGACAACGGCATGCTGGTGCGCTGGCTCCTTTCGGTGAAGCCGGGCGAGCACGGGCAGACCTTCACGGTCCGCACCTATTTCTGCAATGAGCGACTCGGCGACACGCTGGTGGCGCGGACAAAGTTCCACGGCACCGTGCTGGACCGCCCGCGGGAGGTCTATCTGGTCGCGACGTCGAGGTTGCCGCTCTATCACCCCGGCGTCATTTCGGTCAGCACCACGCCGGTGGGTGGCCGACGCTATTTCACCGGGCTTGCGCTGTCCTGCGGGATGTGCGGTCCGGTCGCCGCCAGGGTGACGCTGCATTTTCGGGGTGAGCGCATTCCGGCGCGTGATGCGCTGGCGGGCATCGGCCACATTGAAGCAGGCGACCCTGACGTAAGCGCCGTCTACGCCCCATGGAGTTTCCGGTTGCGGGCTGAAGGATTTTCGGAGTGATGTCGATGTGGGGGCTGATTTGAGTGCTCACAATGAGGTCACTGGGGAATCCCGGATGAGCTCATTGTGAGGGATTTGAGTCCGCGGCG
>CANJMQ010000054.1 GCA_947475225.1 Bradyrhizobiaceae bacterium | reverse complement strand
TGCGCAGTGAGTCGAGCGAGCCCGTCTCCACCATCATCTTGAAGGCCTGGCCCAGCAGGTAGTCGCCCACCAGCACGCTCGCCTGGTTGCCCCAGATGACGCGTGCGGCCTGCTTGCCGCGGCGCAAGTCGCTCTCGTCCACCACGTCGTCATGCAGCAGCGTCGCGGTGTGCATGAACTCGACCGCAGTGGCGAGCTTCAGGTGGTGCTCGCCCTCGTAGCCGCACATGCGTGCGGCCGCCAGCGTCAGCATCGGGCGGATGCGCTTGCCGCCGGAATTGATCAGGTGGGTGGCGATCTCGGGGATCAGTTCCACGTGGCTGCGGGCGTGCGACAGGATCGATTCGTTCACCCGGTCCATGTCGGCCTGCGTGAGCTTGACCAGCGGCTCTATGCTTGCCCGCTTCTTGTTGCCCGCTCCATCGAGCGGAATGACGACTCCCATCGGGACTGCCTGCCTTCGCTGTTCAGTTGCGCCCGTTAAAGCACAGGCGTGCACGCAGGCCAACATGACGCTTCGCCAGCGGGCTTGCCCGCGACAATGCGAACCGCCAAGGAGGAAGCATGGAAGAACTCCTGCGCAGCAATGATCCGGTCTGGCTGTCCTTCGTCCGCCATGTGCTGGCGGAGGCGGGCATCGATTTCCTGCAGCTCGACGAGTACATGTCCGCGCTCGAAGGCTCGGTGGGTGCCATTCCCCGCCGCATCATGGTGCTGAAGGAGGACCTGCCCCGCGCCAGATTGACCCTCGGTAACCTTGCGCTAACCCGGAAGTAGCAGAATTCTCCAAATGCAACCCAGCGACATCTCCCACAGCCCTGTTCCGCCCACCCTCACCGAAGATGGCTTCCTTGGCGACCGCCTGCGCATCCTCCAGCCCGAGAAGGGCTTCCGCGCCGGTATCGATTCGGTTTTCCTCGCCGCCGCCGTTCCCTGCCGGGCCGGGGAGAATGTGTTCGAGGCCGGCATCGGGCCTGGTGTTGCCGCCCTCTGCCTGCTCGCCCGCACGCCCGATGTCGCGGTCACCGGGGTCGAGGTCGCCACCCGCTATGTCATGATCTGCGAGGAGAACGCCAAGCGGAACGGCGTCGCCGACCGCCTGCGCGTCATCCACGCCGACGTGCGGGACGCGCTGCGGCGCGACCAGCTCGGCATTCCCGCTCCCGGCAGCTTCGCCCATGCCATGGTCAACCCGCCCTTCTTCGACGAGGCCAGGTCCACGCCCTCGCCCCATCTTCTCAAGTCGCAGGCCCATGCCTTCGGCCCCGACGACCTGGAGCTGTGGGTGAAGCTCCTCCATGCCATGCTGGCCAACCGCGGCAGCCTCACCATCATGCACCGCGCGGACGCGCTCGGGCAGCTCCTGGGCAGCATGCAAAACCGCTTCGGCGACATCCGCATTGCACCGCTTTTCCCGCGTCTCGGCAGCGTCGCATCGCGCATCCTCGTGCAGGGCATCAAGGGCTCGAAGGCGCCGCTGCAGATCCTGCCGGGCATCGTCCTGCATGATGATGGCAACGGTTTCACGCCGGAGGCAGAGGCCGTGCTTCGCGACGGCGCGGCGTTTCCGCTGCGCTGATGTCCGGCTTGTCGTGCAACCTTCGAGCACCTATCTGAAGCGCATGGACAGCAACGCTTTTTTCGAGAAATTCATCCCGCTCCGCTTCCGCAGGTCGGTGCCGGTCGTCAACCACGTGCGGCTCGACGGCGCTATCGGCATCGGCACGCCGCTGCGGCCGGCGCTGACGCTGAAGTCGGTCAACGACACGCTGCAGCGCGCCTTCAGGCGCAAGGGTCTGGCCGCCGTTGCGATCAGCATCAATTCGCCCGGCGGCTCGCCCGTGCAGTCAGCGCTGATTCACGCGCGAATTCGTGAGCTTAGCGATGAGAAGAAGGTCCCCGTGATGGTCTTCTGCGAGGATGTCGCAGCCTCGGGCGGCTACTGGCTCGCCTGCGCGGGCGACGAGATCTATGCCGATGAGAGCTCGGTGGTGGGCTCGATCGGCGTCATCTCCGCGGGCTTCGGCTTCGTCGATGCCATCGGCAAGCTGGGCATCGAGCGGCGTGTTCACACGGCGGGCGAAAACAAGTCCATGCTCGACCCGTTCAAGCCCGAACGTGCTGAAGACATTGAACATTTGCTCAGCCTGCAGGCTGACGTCCACCACGCTTTCAGGGCCCTTGTGAAGAGCCGCCGCGGTGACCGTCTGAAGGCCGATGATGGCGACATCTTCTCCGGTGCCTTCTGGTCCGGCCGCCAGGCGCTGGGCAAGGGCCTGGTTGACGGCCTCGGCCACATGCACCAGGTGCTGAAGTCCCGCTTTGGCGACAAGCTTGTCGTCCGCACCGTTTCGCCCGCCCAGGGCTGGGGCTTCAAACGCCTCGGATTTGGCGCGCAAGTTGCTGATATTGCAGGAAACACCATGGACGCTCTCGAAACGCGTGCATTGTGGTCGCGTTTCGGCTTATGATCGTCGTCCGAAGGGGTCATTGGAGGATCCGATGGTAGTTCTGAAGCTCTTGTCGCTGCTCGTCGCAGCCCTGTTGTCGTTCTTCGTCATCAAGCGGATGATGATGCGCGACCTGCAGCCCGTCCGCGTGAGGGCGAACCGCCCGAACCGCCAGCCGCAGCAGGCGCGCCGTCTCCGCCAGGACCCGCGCACCGGCATCTATTACCCCGAGGCTTGACCTCCGGACTCCTGCCTCCTAGGGTCCGCCGCGCTTTTCCGAGGCGGACCATATGGCACTGAATCCCACCAAATCCTTCCAGGACTTGATTCTGACGCTCCACCAGTATTGGGGCGACAAGGGCTGTGTCATCCTGCAGCCCTATGACATGGAGGTCGGCGCCGGCACCTTCCACCCTGCCACCACGCTGCGCTCGGTGGGGCCCAGGCCGTGGGCTGCGGCCTATGTTCAGCCGTCGCGCCGCCCCAAGGATGGCCGCTACGGCGAGAACCCCAACCGGTTGCAGCACTATTACCAGTATCAGGTCATCATCAAGCCCTCGCCGCCCGACCTGCAGGACCTCTATCTCGGTTCGCTCGAAGCCATCGGCATCGACCGCTCGCTGCATGACATCCGCTTCGTCGAGGACGACTGGGAAAGCCCCACGCTTGGCGCCTGGGGTCTCGGCTGGGAAGTGTGGTGCGACGGCATGGAAGTCTCGCAGTTCACATACTTTCAGCAGGTCGGCGGGCTGGACTGCGCGCCGGTCTCGGGTGAACTCACCTATGGCCTCGAGCGCCTCGCCATGTATGTCCAGGGCGTCGACAATGTGTACGACCTGAACTTCAACGGCCAGGAGGGTGCCAAGCGCATCTCCTACGGTGACGTCTATTTGCAGGCCGAGCAGGAATTCTCGCGCTACAATTTCGAGCACGCCAACACCGAAGCCCTGCTGCAGCACTTCGAGGATGCGGAGGCCGAGTGCAAGGCGCTGCTGGCCGCTGGCGACCGGGACACCCGCCACGACATGGCGCTGCCGGCCTATGACCAGTGCATCAAGGCATCCCACACCTTCAACCTGCTCGACGCGCGCGGCGTCATCTCCGTCACCGAGCGCCAGGCCTATATCCTGCGCGTCCGTGAGCTCGCCAAGGGCTGCTGCGAGGCGTGGAGCAAGACGGCGGGCGGCGGGGCGACTGCGTAGTTTTCGGGGGTTGAAAACATCTCGCTGAATGACGATATGTAACCTGATGAATTACTGAATCAGGAGCATCCCATGTCTGAACCCACCATTGCCCAGAAGTCGCCCATCCCCGTCGAAGTCGAGGCCGGCAAGGATTACTGGTGGTGCACCTGCGGCAACTCCAAGCAGCAGCCGTTCTGCGACGGCAGCCACAAGGGCTCCTCCTTCACGCCGCTCAAGTGGACGGCGGAAGAAACCGGCCGCAAATTTTTCTGCGCCTGCAAGCACACCAAGACGCCGCCTTTCTGCGACGGCAGCCACAAGGCGCTCTGAGTCTCTTATGATTGAACGGGCAGGCCCGGACACCCCGGGCCTGCCTTGGGCTGCATGTTGACAATGCGCACGCATAGGTTATTCTTCTCGACAGGTTTGGCGTGACCTGCTGCCTGCCCGCGCAAGCGATGGTGAATACGCCCTCGTTCCCCACGTTGACATCCAACACATGGGCTCGCTGGTAACGCAGGCATCCGTATTGGCCCTCCATGTGAAGGACGAAAACCATGCAACTCTTGCAGGAATTGCGGACGCTTGACCCGAAGGTTGCCGCCAAGCGGCTGCGGACAGCGCTTCAGGAAAAGAAACTCGACATCACTCACGGAGAGTGCCTCGACCTCGTGGCACGACAGCTGGGCCTGAAGGACTGGAACGTCATGTCCGCGAGGCTCGAAGGGTCGACGGGCGCCGCCGATGCGATCGAGGTGCCACCCGGCTGGCTGCTGGATGGCACGAATGTCGACAGCTTCGTTGGCGGCCTCGACGCCAAAGAGACATATCGCGGCCACCCGGTCTTCTGGCTGCGCAATGCGAATGGCGAGAAGGGCCACGCGACCTTGATGCAATCCCTTTCGGGACAGCAATACGCCGGCAAGCGTGTCCGCTTCTCAGGGTTCCTGCGTTCCGCCAATGTCGTGGGCAGCGCCACGATCTGGCTGCGCGCCGACGACGACAAGGGGCGCTTCACCTCGTTCAACAATCTGGAGAAGGTGCAGCCCGGCGGCGTTCTTAAGGGAACGACGGACTGGTCATCCCGGGCCATTGTTCTCGATGTTCCCGAAAACACAGACACGCTGAACTTCGGCTTCTATCTCTATGGAACGGGTGAGGCGTGGTTCTGCGGATTTGAACTGCAAGTCGTTGGGAACGACGTTCCGGTGACCAAGCCGCTTGGCGCCAAGGCTCCCGCCAACCTCGATTTCACCACAAGAACAGGCGCCGGGGACTGAGCCTGACCCCGTTGCCACCCGTAGCCTGAGGGGTGACAAGCCGGGACGGGGCTGCTAATCGGCGGTCCCGCCCGGAGTGCCCGATGCCTGAACTTCTGATCGAACTGTTTTCCGAGGAAATCCCCGCTGGCATGCAGCAGAAGGCGGCTGCCGACCTGCGCCAGATGGTGACCAATGCGCTGGTGGAAGCAGGCCTCACCTATGAGGGCGCGCAGGCCCATGGCGGTGCCCGGCGCCTTGTCCTTTCGGTCGAGGGTCTCGACGCCAAGGCGGCGGACGTCAACGAGGAGCGCAAAGGCCCCCGTGTCGATGCGCCCCAAGCGGCGATCGAAGGCTTCCTGAAGTCGACCGGCCTCGGCCTCGGCGATCTGAAAGTTCAGGACGACAAGAAGGGCCAGTTCTACCTCGCGGTCATCCGCCGGCCCGGCCGCACCGCCACCGAAATCATCGCCGACGTCGTGCCGGACACGATCCGCAAGTTCCCCTGGCCCAAGTCCATGCGCTGGGGCTCCGGCTCGTTGCGCTGGGTGCGCCCGCTGCATTCCATCGTCTGCACCTTCGACGGTGAAGTGGTGCCCTTCGAGATCGACGGCATCCGGAGCGGCAACATCACCCATGGCCACCGCTTCATGGGTGCTCAGAACATCGAGGTCCGCCGCTTCGAGGACTATGCCCAGAAGCTCTATCACAATTTCGTCGTCGTCGACGCCACTGCGCGTGTCGAGACGATCCGCACCGAAGCGCGAAACTTGAGCTTCGCGCAGGGCCTCGAGCTGATCGAGGACGAAGGCCTTCTGAAGGAAACCGCGGGCCTCGTCGAATGGCCCGTGGTGCTGATGGGCAGCTTCGATGAAAGCTTCCTCTCGGTTCCGCCCGAAGTGATCGCCACCTCGATCAAGAACCACCAGAAGTGTTTTGCACTTCGCAACGCTTCGACCGGCAAGCTCGCCAACCGCTACCTGCTGGTGTCGAACCTCGTGGCCAAGGACGGCGGCAGGACCATCGTCTCCGGCAACAACAAGGTCATTGCCGCGCGCCTGTCGGATGCAAAGTTCTTCTGGGACCAGGACCGCAAGGTGAAGCTGGAGCACTGGGCGAAGAAGCTCGATGCCATCACCTTCCATGCCAAGCTCGGCAACCAGGGTGAACGCGTGCAGAGGATCGAGACTCTCGCCGCTGAGATCGCCAGGAAGATCGGCGCGGACCCCGAGAAGGCGCAACTTGCCTCACGCCTCGCCAAGGCCGATCTGGTCACCGGCATGGTGGGCGAGTTCCCGGAACTGCAGGGCCTGATGGGCCGCTACTATGCACTCGACCAGGGCGTGGACCCGGACGTCGCCGATGCGATTCGCGATCATTACAAGCCGGTAGGCCCCACCGACTCCATCCCCGTTTCCGCTGTCGGCCAGGCCGTGGCACTTGCCGACAAGCTCGACACGCTCAACGGCTTCTGGTCCATCGACGAAAAGCCCACGGGCTCCAAGGACCCCTATGCGCTGCGCCGTTCCGCGCTCGGCGTTATCCGCATCATCCTGGACAAGAACCTGCGCTTGCCCCTCACATTCTGCGGCGATGACCTCATCGCATTCTTCGCTGACCGCCTGAAGGTGCACCTGAAGGAACAGGGCAAACGGCATGACCTGATCGACGCCGTCTTCACGCTCGGCAACCAGAATGACCTTCTGATGGTGACGAAGCGCGTCGAGGCGCTGTCGAATTTCCTCGAGACGGAGGACGGCAGGAACCTGCTCGCCGGCGTCAAGCGCGCCTCCAACATTCTCCGCATCGAGGAGAAGAAGGACGGCAAGTCGTTTGACGGCGACGTGAACATCTCGCAGCTCATCAAGGGCGAGGAGAAGGCACTGCACACCGCCATCACCCAGGCCCTGGGCCAGGTGCGCCGCGCGCTGCGCGAGGAAGATTTCGCCGGCGCCATGACGGCGCTCGCCAAGCTGCGCGTGCCGGTCGATGCCTTCTTTGAAGGCGTGACGGTGAACGACAAGGACGCCACCTTCCGCGAAAACCGCCTGCGCCTCCTGAACCACATCCGCGCCGCCACGGCGGAGGTGGCGGATTTCTCCAGGATCGAAGGCTAGCCGCTCTATCCCAGCACGCGTTCGGCCGCCCACGTGTAGAGCGGAATGCCGACCAGAATGTTGAGCGGAAATGTGATGCCGAGGCTCAGGCCGAAGTACAGCGCCGGATTCGCCTCCGGCAGCGCATAGCGCAGCACGGCAGGCACCACGATGTAGGAGGCGCTGGCCGACAGCACCATGAGCAGGATGGCGTCCGCCGTGGTGAGGCCGAGAAGCCTGGCGAGTCCGAGCGCGATTGCCGCATGGAGCAGGGGTGCCACCACCGCATAGACCAGCAGCGAAGCCGAAGCCTTGCGGGCATCCTTGAAGTTCTTCGCAACCATCAGGCCCATGTCGAGCAGGAAGAAGGCGAGCATGCCCTTGAACAGGTCGCCCGCAAAGGGCTGCATCATCGCCTTGCCGGCCTCGCCGCTGATGAAGCCCACGGCGAGCGAGCCGAGCAGCAGCAGGTGTGCGCCATTCGTGAAGCTTTCGTGCAGCACCTTGCCGGGTGACAGCACCGGGGGGGCCACCGATGCCGCGGCGGCGCCAACGCTTTGCGCCACGCTGGGCCGCGTGCCGGAGCCTTCGCCCTGCCGGATGGCGTTGGCCAGCAGCATGGCCACGATGATGGCGGGCGACTCCATGAGGACGAGGGCCACAGCCATGTGGCCTCCGGGTGCGAGGCCCTGCGCCTCGAGGAACTGGCTCGCGGTGAGGAAGGTAACGGCGCTGACCGAGCCATAGGCGGCGGCCACCGCTGCGGCATCGAAGCGCGAGACGCGCGTCCGCAGGAAGGCATAGCCCAGCACGGGCACGAGGAACGCCATGAACAGCGCGGCGGCCAGGCTCAGGGCGACATCCGCCGTGAAGCCGGACTGCGCCAGCGCAAATCCGCCCTTCAGGCCCAGCGCCATCAGCAGATAGAGTGACAGGAACTTGGCGATCGCGCCCGGGATTTCGAGGTTGGAGCGCAGCACTCCCGCCAGCACGCCGAAGACGAAGAACAGGATTGCCGGGTCGATCAGGTTTTGCATGGTTTGCCTCCTCGGTGGACGCCGGATAGCTGTTTCGCAGCATGGAAAAAAATTGATTTTTCAATTAGAATGCATAGACATAATTCTATGCACGTCACGTTCCGCCAGCTGCGCCTGTTCATCGCCCTTTCCGAAACCGGAAGCGTGACCAAGGCCGCTGCGACCATGCATGTGACCCAGCCTACGGCCTCCGCCCAGCTGAAGGAGGTGAGCGAGGCGGTGGGCCTGCCGCTCTATGAGGTGATTTCGAAGCGCGTGCACCTGACCGACGCCGGTCGGCAACTGGCCCAGACCGCGCGCGCCATGCTGGCGGAGTGGGAGGGCTTCGAGCAGCATGTGGACCAGGTGAAGGGTCTGTCCCGCGGGCGGCTGCGCGTGGCCGCGGCGAGCACCGCCAAATATTTCATTCCCCGCCTCATCGGCAGTTTCTGCCGGCTCCACCCAGCGATCGACGTGTCCCTCGAGGTGCTGAACCGTGACGGCGTGGTGGCCCGGCTGCGCGAGAACCGCGACGACATCTACATCATGTCCATGCCGCCCGAGCTTGACCTCGAGGACGCGGTGTTCATGGAGAACCCGCTCGTCGTCATCGCGGCGCGCGGCGCGAAGCTCGGGAGCAGCCTCTCGCTGGCGCAGATCAAGAACCAGCGCTTCATCCTGCGTGAGCCCGGCTCCGGAACGCGCATGGCAACCGACCGCCACTTCGCCAGGCGCAGGTTCCGGCCCGACGTGCGCCTCGAGTTCGGCAGCAACGAGGCGATCAGGGAGGCGGTGGCGGCGGGCCTCGGTCTTGGCGTCATCTCCCGCCATGCGCTGCAGACGGCCAAGGACGTCCGCGTGCTGGATGTCGAGGGCTTCCCCATTTCCTCGCGCTGGCATGTGGTGCACCCGAAAGCCAAGCACCTTTCGCCTGTTGCCGCGGCCTTCCGGACCCATCTGCTGGCGCATGCTGGCAAGCCGTGAAACCATGCGCCCGCCGCACCCCTGCCCTTCGGCCGGTGTGCAAGTGCCGTTTTGACCTGCGGAGCGGCGGCGCTTAGGGATGGGTGATGAACTCCGCCTCTGCCTCCGCCTATACCCCCGACAGCCGCTATGCCTGGACCCGGCTGATCATCTCGCTTGTCCTCGCGGTTGTGGGCGGCATTGGCCTGTGGCTCGCGGTCGTCGTGCTGCCGACCATCCAGACGGAGTTCGGGGTGGACCGCGCCGGCGCCTCCTTCCCCTATATGGCCACCTTCCTCGGCTTCGCGGCGGGCGGCTTCGTGATGGGCAAGGTGGCGGACAAGTTCGGCATCACCGTCCCCATCACCATCGCCGGCGTGTCCCTCGGTGTCGGATTCTTCCTCGCGGCATGGTCAACGAGCTATTGGCAGTTCGTGGTGGTGCAGGCTGTGTTCATCGGCTTTCTCGGAAGTGCGGCCACCTTCGGGCCGCTGGTGGCCGATGCCTCGCAGTGGTTCCTGAAACGCCGCGGCATCGCCATTGCCATCGTGGCCAGCGGCAACTACATCGCGGGCACCATCTGGCCGCCCTTCATGCAGGCCTCGATCCAGAACTATGGCTGGCGCTGGACCTACATGGCGATCGGCGTGCTGTGCATCGTCGTCATGGTGCCGGGTGCGCAGTTCCTGCGTAAGCGCCCGCATTTCCACGACACGGCAAGTCCGGCGAGCCGCCTGGCGGGCCAGAAGGGCCTGCTGCCCAGCCACCCGCTGCTGTTCCCCGCGCTCGTGCTGGCGGGCCTCTCCTGCTGTGTCGCCATGTCGATGCCGCAGGTCCACATCGTCGCCTATTGCTCGGATCTCGGCTACGGCCCGGCGCGCGGCGCGCAGATGCTCTCGATCATGCTGGGCTTCGGCGTGCTAAGCCGCCTGGCCTCCGGCCTCGTCGCCGACAAGGTGGGCGGCCTCACAACACTGATCGCCGGTTCCTTCATGCAGATGCTGGCGCTGATTGCCTACATTCCGTTCGACGGTCTGGCCTCGCTCTATGTAGTGTCGGCGATCTTCGGCCTCAGCCAGGGCGGCATCGTGCCGAGCTATGCGCTCATCATCCGCGACCATTTCCCGGCGCGCGAGGCGGGCAGCCGCATTTCCACCGTCTTGACCGCCACCGTCTTCGGCATGGCGCTGGGCGGCTGGATGTCCGGTCTCATCTATGACTGGACCGGCTCCTACACCGCCGCCTTCATGAACGGTGTCGCCTGGAACGTGCTGAACCTCGGCATCGCGCTGTGGATCCTCTACGTCCGCCGTCCGCACAGCCCCCCGCTCAGCCCGGCCATGGCCTGAGCCCGCGCGCGTCCGCGATGTCGCATCTGCGATATTGCATTGCACACGCCGCGAAGCTGTGGTTGTCTATTCGACGGGTCGCCGCCCGCTACAAGCCTGCATAAGCAAACGTCAGCAATGGGAAGACCCTGTCATGGCGGCTGAAAGCGCGAAGTTCGTCTATTCCTTCGGTGGGGGCTCGGCGGAGGGCCGGGCGGAGATGAAGGCGCTGCTGGGTGGCAAGGGCGCCAATCTCGCCGAAATGGCCAATCTCGGCCTGCCCGTGCCGCCGGGCTTCACTCTCTCCACTGAAGTCTGTACCGGCTTCTACAAGAACAACCGTGCCTATCCAGAAGGCCTCGACGCCCAAATTCGCGCCGCGCTGGCCACGGTGGAGAAGATCGCCGGCGCCCGCTTCGGCGACCCCGCCAACCCGCTCCTCGTCTCGGTCCGATCCGGTGCGCGCGCCTCGATGCCGGGCATGATGGACACCGTCCTCAACCTTGGCCTCAACGATGCAACGGTCGAGGGCCTCGCCGCCCGCTCTGGTGACCGCCGCTTCGCCTTCGACAGCTACCGCCGCTTCATCTCGATGTATGCCGGCGTGGTGCTCGGCGTCGATCATGACGAGTTCGAGGACATCCTCGGCGGCTTCAAGGAAGAGCGCGGCTATTCGCTCGATACGCAGGTCACCGCCGAGGAGTGGCAGGGCCTCATCGCGCGCTACAAGACGCTGGTGGAGGAGGCTACGGCCAAGCCCTTCCCGCAGGACCCGCATGAGCAGCTGTGGGGTGCCATCGGTGCGGTGTTCAAGTCGTGGATGGGGGCCCGCGCCATCACCTACCGCAAGCTCAACAAGATCCCCGAGGACTGGGGCACCGCCGTCAACGTCCAGGCCATGGTGTTCGGCAACATGGGCGAGACCTCTGCGACGGGCGTCGCCTTCACCCGCAACCCGGCGACGGGTGCGAAGGAGCTCTATGGCGAGTTTCTCGTCAACGCCCAGGGCGAGGACGTGGTGGCCGGAATCCGCACGCCGCAGAACATCACCGAGAAGGCCCGCATCGAGGCCCATTCGGAAGCGCCCTCGCTCGAAGCCATCATGCCCGGTACCTTCACGGAGCTGAAGGCCAATTTCGACCTGCTGGAGCGCCACTTCCGCGACATGCAGGACATGGAATTCACCATCCAGGACGGCAAGCTGTGGATGCTGCAGACCCGCACTGGCAAGCGCACCGCCAAGGCGGCGCTGAAGATCGCGGTCGACATGGCCGCCGAAGGCCTGATCAGCAAGCAGGAGGCGGTCAGGCGCATCGACCCGGCCTCGCTTGACCAGCTCCTGCATCCCACGCTCGATCCCGAGGCCAGGCGCGATGTCATCGCCACCGGCCTTCCCGCCTCGCCGGGCGCGGCCTCTGGTGAAATCGTGTTCGACGCCGACGAGGCGGAGCGCCTGAAGTCGCTGAACCGGCGCGTCATCCTCGTGCGCATCGAGACGAGCCCCGAGGACATCCACGGAATGCACGCCGCCGAGGGCATTCTCACAACACGCGGCGGCATGACGTCCCACGCCGCCGTGGTGGCGCGCGGCATGGGCAAGCCCTGCGTTTCAGGTGCTGGCGCGCTGCGCATCGACTATGCGTCGGGAACCCTCACCGTCATGGGCGTCACGCTGAAGAAGGGCGAGACGATCACGGTGGATGGCTCCTCGGGCCAGGTGATGAAGGGTGAGGTGGCCACCATCAAGCCCGAGCTTTCGGGCGATTTTGCCCAGCTGATGCAGTGGGCGGACTCGTTCCGCCGCATGGGCGTCAGGGCCAATGCCGAAACCCCGCTCGACGCCCGGACGGCCCGCGAGTTCGGCGCCGAGGGCATCGGCCTGTGCCGCACCGAGCACATGTTCTTCGATTCCGAGCGCATCGTGGCGGTGCGCGAGATGATCATTGCCGACAAGGTGGAGGCCCGCCGCACAGCACTGGCCAAGATCCTGCCGATGCAGCGGAACGACTTCATCGAGCTGTTCGAGATCATGGCGGGCCTGCCCGTCACGATCCGTCTGCTCGACCCGCCGCTCCATGAGTTCCTGCCGCAGGCCGACCACGAGATCGAGGAAGTGGCCGAGCAGATGGGGGCCAACCCCGACCAGCTCCGCGCCCGGGTGTCCGAGCTCAAGGAGTTCAACCCCATGCTGGGCCACCGCGGCGTGCGCCTGCTGATCTCCTATCCGGAGATTGCCGAGATGCAGTCGCGCGCCATCTTCGAGGCGGCGACCGAAATCCACCGCCGCACCGGCAAGGCGCCGATCCCGGAGGTCATGGTGCCGCTGGTCGCCTCGCGCAACGAGCTTGACCGGGTGAAGGAGCGCATCGTCGCCGTGGCCGAGCTGGTGGCGAAGGAAACCGGTGTTGCCATCACCTATTCGGTCGGCACCATGATCGAGCTGCCGCGCGCCGCCCTTCTGGCCGCCGAGATTGCCCAGTCGGCCGACTTCTTCTCCTTCGGCACCAACGACCTCACCCAGACCACCTTCGGCATCAGCCGAGATGACGCCGCCCGCTTCATTGGCGAATATACGTCGAAGGGCGTGTTCAAGACCGATCCCTTCATCTCGCTCGACATCGAAGGGGTGGGCGAACTCATCCGCATGGCGACCGAGCGCGGGCGGAGCGTCAAGCCCGGACTCAAGGCCGGCATCTGCGGCGAGCACGGGGGCGACCCTGCCTCAATCGCTTTCTGCGAAACAGTCAATCTTGACTATGTGTCATGTTCGCCGTTTCGGGTGCCGATTGCACGCCTGGCGGCCGCTCAGGCAAGCCTTTCGAAACACTAGGTTTTTCCGAATTGTGGCAAGGGGTTAACCACGTCTTCACCCTGTCACGATTCCGGCTGAAAAATGGCCTTGTCGGGTTGCCGGGATGGTTAACCTATGTTAAACGAGCCCCCAATAGACTACCGCGTATTAACAGCGCCGTAAGACATGCGGCCCACGGTGTGTCGAGGGGAAGTGAAGAAAAGAACGCGTAAGACACGGCCTGCAGGGGCCTGGGAATTCGAGGACTTCACAACCCGCGAGAAGCGCAGCTTCCTCGCCGAGTTTGGTCCCATGGTGGTCGGCGGCTTCTTGCTGGTTCTGGCCTTTGCTTTCGCAGGTCACTACATGGGTCAGAACGCGGTTGCCCATAACGCCGACCCGGCCGACATGATCGATGGCTTCTCCGGCCAGTCTTCCAACATCCTGGCCAAGGGCTCGCTGGTGCCCGAATCCACCAGCCTCGAAGTCATCAACAAGACCTCCTTCACCTACCAGGAACAGACCGTCTCGACGGATGGCAAGGGCGACAAGCCTGTCGTTATCCAGGCCTCCATCATTGAAAAGCAGCAGGTCCGGATCGTTCCCGCCTCGGTGAACATGAGCGAGGACGACACCCAGACCCACAGCGTCATCATCAAGGGCCCCTCGCCGCAGAAGGTGGTGCAGGGCGTCAAGATGAAGCGCACCGTGACCGCCTCCGCCAAGCCGGTGGACAAGGCCGCCCAGAAGGCCATCGCCATGCGCCGCATGCAGATGGCCGAAGAGAACTGCCTCGCCCGCGCCGTCTATTTCGAGGCCCGCTCCGAGTCGGAGCTCGGCCAGCTCGCGGTGGCCAAGGTCATCCTCAACCGCGTCAAGGACCCGGAATATCCGAAGTCGATCTGCGGTGTGGTCTACCAGGGGTCGGGCCGCCGCAATTCCTGCCAGTTCTCCTTCGCCTGTGACGGCCTGCCAGATGATGTGCGCAGCGCCGCAGCCTGGGCCAATTCCAAGCGCATCGCGCAGATGGCCATTTCGGGCGATGCCAAGGTTGCCGCCGTCGGCTCCGCCACCAACTACCACGCCGACTATGTGAACCCCGCCTGGGCAAAGAGCATGCGTCGGCTCATCAAGATCGGCCACCACGTCTTCTACGAAGAGGGCTGATCGGCCTGCATGGCAGGGTTCGAGTGGGCGCCTCCGGGCGCCCTTTCTGTTTCAGGTGAGGCCGTTATAGGATACCGCGCACGAATGGGGGACGCTGAAAAATGAGTCACAATGAAACCACCGGCACCGCCTGGACCTGGTTCAAGGGCGAATGGCATGAGGGCAACCCGCAGGTGATGGGCACCATGTCCCATGCCCCGTGGCTCGGTTCCTGCGTGTTCGACGGGGCGCGGGCCTTTGCGGGTGTGGCGCCGGACCTCGACCAGCACTGCCAGCGCATCGTGCGCTCGGCCCAGAGCTTCGGCCTCAAGGTCGTCAAGAATGCCGGTGAGATCGAGGAACTGATCCGCGAGGGCATCGCCAAGTTCCCCAAGGAGGCGGAGCTTTATCTGCGGCCCATGTTCTGGGCGGAGGATGGCTTTGTCGATGTCGACCCGGAGTCCACCCAGTTCTCGGTCTCCGTCTATGCCGCGCCGCTGCCCAAGCCCACGGGCTTCGCGATCACATGCTCGCCATTCCGCCGCCCGTCTTACGAATATGCGCCGACTGATGCCAAGGCCGCCTGTCACTATCCCAACTCGGCACGTGCCATCCGCGAGGCGAAGTCCAGGGGCTTCGACAATGCTGTGATGCTCGACGCGCTGGGCCACGTGGCCGAACTCTCCACCGCCAACATCTGGTACGCCAAGGATGGCGAGGCCCACACGCCCGTTCCCAACGGCACCTTCCTCAACGGCGTCACCCGCCAGCGCGTCATCAGGCTGCTGCGTGATGCCGGCACCAAGGTCCATGAACGCTCGCTCAAGTGGAGCGAGTTCCTCGAGGCCGACGAGGTGTTCACCACCGGCAACTGGGCCAAGGTCGCGCCCATCACGAGAGTCGAGCAGAAGAACCTGCAACCGGGCCCGGTCATGCAGAAGGCAAGGGACCTCTATTGGGAATATGCGCTGGGCGGGAAGTAACTTCATTCGTCCTCTCCCGCAAGGCGGGAGAGGAGGGGGCCCCGACGCAGTCGGGGTAGGGGAGGGCAGCCGGGGTAAGCGGCAAGTGACGCACTTTTGTCCCGTCATCTCCCCGTTGCGGTCCGCGACGGGTCCCTTCTTCTCCCGCTGAAGAAGCGGGAGAAGAAGGGATCACGGCCTCAGCACGAACGGCGTCCCCTCAAACGCATCCGCACCCCGGCCGATCTTCTCGATCGCCTTCACCATCCGGCCATTCCGTCCCAGCACCTCATCCGCCAGCGACACGATGAGCCGGTTGGGCGTGGCCGAAGGCGAGGCCTTGCGCAGTTCCTGCGCCAGTTCTTCCTCGCTCGCATCGGGCCGGAACATGCAGAGTGCCGTATAGGCCGCCGCCGTCGAGCGGCTGATACCCGCCCAGCAATGCACCAGCATCGGGTCTTGTCTGTCCCAGCTCTGGAAGAAGCTGATCAGCTTCTCGGCATCGCCCGCGCCCGGCGGAACGTGACCGTCCATCGGCTGCACGATGTCATGGAAATAGAGCTTGAGGTGCCGTCCGGGCGTGATGCCAACGGGCGCATCATGCGGCGTATCGGGTGCGAGCAGCGTCACCACATGCTTCACGCCATGCTCATCGATGAGTGGCTGCACCTTGTTGAGCGGACCGACGATGATCATGGGGCAAGCCTTCTGAATGTCTTGAGGTAAAGGGCCGCCGCATCATTGGTGGCCAGCGGCTTGAGGCGGAAGAAGCGCTGGGCGGTCTCGCCCGTCAGTCCCTTCGGCTTGCCGAAGAACTTCTCTGCCTCACTGACGGCAAAGCCCGCAAGCTGTGTGGCTTCGAGATAGGCGGCGAGCCGGTCGCATTTCTTGATGAACAGCTCGAGCTTCTGCGCCCCCTGCGGCGGCAGCCCGAAGCGGATGTGGATGGCGGCGAGAAGCCGGTTCTCGAAGGCCTTGTAATCCAGCCCCAGCGCTGCCTTGAACGGGGAGATCATGTCGCCCACCACATATTCCGGCGCATCATGCAGCAACGCGGCAAGACGCGCCTTGCGGTCGAGGCTTGTATCGAGGTGAACGGCGAGTTCCTCCACCAGCACGCAATGCTGCGCCACCGAGAAGGCGTGGTCACCCTTGGTCTGCCCGTTCCACCGCGCCACGCGTGCCAGCCCATGGGCAATGTCCTCAACCTCGATGTCGAGTGGCGAGGGGTTGAGCAGATCGAGCCTGCGCCCCGACAGCATGCGCTGCCAGGCGCGGGGCGGGTCAGCGGCGCGCGGCATGTTTCACGGCCTCATGGCGATGGCAGTCGACGAGATGATCGTTCACCAGTCCACAGGCCTGCATGAAGGCATAGACAATGGTGGGGCCGACGAAGCGGAAGCCGCGCTTTGCCAAGTCCTTCGACATCTTCTCGGCGACGGGCGTCCTGGTCGGGATCTCGCTCATGCTGCGAAGCCTGTTCTGCTGCGGCACGCCGTCGAGGAAGTCCCACAGATAGGCGGAGAAATCGGGGATTGCCAGGTAGGCCTGTGCGTTTGTCACGCTGGCCTCGATCTTCAGGCGGTTCCGCACGATGCCGGCGTCCTGCATCAGGCGCTCGAGCTTGGCGGGCTTGTAGCGCGCCATTTTCCCGGGGTCGAAGCCGTCGAAGGCCTGGCGGAAGTTGTCGCGCTTCCGGAGGATGGTGATCCAAGACAGACCAGCCTGGAAGCCGTCGAGCAGCAGCTTTTCGAACAGCGCGCGCGAATCATATTCGGGAACACCCCATTCGGTGTCGTGATAGGCAACATAAACCGGGTCGGTGCCGCACCAGTGACAGCGGCAAATTCCGTCTTCATGCCGAACGGCGCTCATGCCGCCCCCGGCACATCGTATTTTGCCCAACCGGGCTTCTGTACCTTTACTGTCACACCATCGGCGAGAAGTGGTGCAGTGGCTTCCGCCAGCCGGTCGAGGCGGATCAAGGCAAGCGCGTTCGGGCCGGACGAGGAGAGCAGGGTGCCCACCTGTTTCTCGCCACTGCGGATGTCCGTGCCCTTGGGCGGTGCCGCACCGGCCAGCACGACGGGCAGGATGCGGCTCCTCGCCAGCCCACGATGCTCCATGCGAGAGACCACCTCCTGGCCCACGTAACAGCCCTTCCGGAAGTTCACGCCGCCCAGCTGGTCGAGGTTGGCCTCATGCGGGAAGAATTCGCCCGAGCCGAGGTCGGCTTCGGAGTCGGCCAGCCCCGCCGCGATGCGGGCGGCGTCATAGCCCTCGGCCTCACCCTGCGGCGTGCCGATGGTTCGCCAGCCAATCGCCGCGCTGCGGGGGTCGCGGTAACTGGCGGGAACCTCAACGGGCGATACCCCAACCGCAAGGTCGTCCCGTGCCGCGATCTCCACCTTGGCGCGGAGCTTGTACATGGCAAGCCGCTTCATGAGGTCCGCCCGCTGGCTGGCGGCGCAGTCGATCAGGTAGCCGTCGCCCTGGCCGAGCAGGATCATGTCGAACAGGATCTTGCCCTGCGGGGTGAGCAGAGCGGCATAACCCGCCTGGCCCTCGGCCAGATGGTCAATGTCGGACGTGAGCAGGTTATTCAGGAAATGCCCCGCCTCCGGGCCCTGAACCGACAGGATGGACCGACCGGGGAGCCGGCCAGCCCGAAAATCAATGTCACGCATGTCTGTTGCTTCGTTTCCAATCCACATTTACGAAGACCGGGAACAACGTTCAAGGAAAGCCGGGCCTGATCATGCCTTTCAACGCCGAATTGATCCTGAAGGGCGGTACCGTCGTCAACCATGACGGTGTCGGACAGCGCGATATTGCCGTTTCCGGGGGCCGCATCGTCGGTATCGGCTCTTTCGGTCGCGACCAGGGTGGCGAGGTGGTCGATTGCACCGGCCTCCACATCCTCCCGGGCGTGGTGGACAGCCAGGTTCACCTGCGTGAACCGGGTGCCGAGCACAAGGAAGACCTCGAGACGGGGGGCCGTGCTGCGGTCAAGGGCGGCGTCACCGGCGTCTTTGAGATGCCCAATACGAGCCCGCTGACGACGAGCGCCGAGGCACTGGCCGACAAGGTGGCCCGCGCCTCCAACCGCATGTATTGCGACTTCGCCTTCTATGTGGGCGGCACGCGCGAGAATGCCCACCAGCTGGGCGAACTTGAGCTGCTGCCCGGCTGCGCTGGCATCAAGGTGTTCATGGGGTCCTCCACCGGCTCGCTGCTGGTGGACGATGACAAGGGCGTTGCCCGCGTGCTGGCCAACATCCGCCGCCGCGCCGCCTTCCATTCCGAGGACGAGGACCGGCTCAATGCCAGGAAGGACCTGCGCGTCGAGGGCGATCCGTCGAGCCACTATGTCTGGCGCGATGCCGAGGCTGCGCGGCTGTGCACCGAGCGCCTCGTGAGGCTGGCCCGCGAGGCGCACAAGCGCATTCATGTCCTGCATATTTCGACGGCTGACGAATTCCCCATCCTTAGCCAGGCGCGTGATGTCGCCACGGTGGAGGTGACGCCCAACCACCTCGTCTTCACATCCGAGGACTATGCCCGCCTCGGCAACCTCCTTCAGATGAACCCGCCGATGCGCGAGCCGCACCACAAGGACGGGATCTGGGCCGCCCTCAACTCCGGCCTCGTCGACGTGCTGGGCTCCGACCATGCGCCGCATACGCTGGAGGAGAAGGCCAAGCCCTATCCTGCCTCGCCCTCAGGCATGCCCGGCGTGCAGACGCTGGTGCCCGTCATGCTCGACTGCGTGAACAAGGGACTGCTCACCATCGAGCGCTTCGTCGACCTCACCTCGCATGGCCCCAACCGCATCTTCGGCCTCGCCGGCAAGGGCCGCATCGCCGAGGGCTATGACGCTGACTTCACCATTGTCGACATGAAGGCGAAGCGGACGATCACCAACGACTGGATCGAAAGCCGCTGCAAGTGGACCCCGCATGATGGCCGCGAGGTCATGGGCTGGCCCATCGGCACCTATGTGCGCGGCCGCCGCGTCATGTGGAACGACGAGATCATCGGCCATGCCCATGGCCAACCCATCCGCTTCGTGGAAGCGCTCTAGAGAGGAACCACCATGTCCTTCCGTGCCATTGTCATCTCGAAGACCGACACCGGCCAGAAAGCCGAATTGACCCGTCTCGAGGAGACGGACCTCATGGAGGGCGACGTCACGGTCGACGTCACCCACTCCTCGGTCAACTACAAGGACGGCCTCAACATCACCGGCAAGGCGCCCATCGCGCGGCGCTTCCCGCTGATCCCCGGCATCGATTTCGCAGGCGTTGTCCGCTCCTCCACCAATCCGCGCTGGAAGGCGGGCGACCAAGTGGTGCTGAACGGCTATGGCGTGGGCGAGGGTCATCACGGCGGCTTCTCGGAAGTGGCACGCCTCAACGGCGACTGGCTGGTGCCAGTGCCCAGGGGCTGGACGGCGGCCGACTGCATGTCGGTGGGTGTCGCGGGCTACACCGCCATGCTCTGCGTCATGGCGCTGGAGGAGCAGGGGGTGAAGCCGTCGGACGGTGACATCCTCGTCACCGGTGCGGCGGGTGGCGTGGGCACCACGGCCATCGTCATCCTCGCCAAGCTCGGCTACCGCGTCATCGCCTCCACCGGCCGCGTCTCGGAAGAGCCCTTTCTCAAGAGCCTCGGCGCCGCCGGCATCGTCGACCGCAACGAGTTCAACGGCCCGGTGAAGGCGCTGGCCAAGTCGCGCTGGGCGGGCTGCGTTGATTCCGTGGGTTCCACCACGCTGGCCAACGTCATCTCGCAGATGAACCCGGATGCAACCGTCGCGGCCTGCGGCAACGCACAGGGGCTGGACCTGCCCACCAGTGTCGCGCCCTTCATCCTGCGCGGCGTCAAGCTCGTCGGCGTCAATTCGGTGTCCACACCGATGCCGCGCCGTCTCAAAGTGTGGGAACGTCTCGTGCAGGACCTCGACCTGTCGAAGCTCCACGCCCTCACCACCCATGTAAAGCTCGAGGACGTGCCGCAGATCGCCGCTGACATCGTGGCCGGCAAGGTAAAGGGCCGCGTCGTCGTCGACATCCGCTGAAGGATGGACCTCACGCTTCTTCTCACCGGCATTGCCATCGGCCTTGCCGTGACGGCGCCGCTGGGCCCGGTGAACATCCTCGTCATCCGCAACGCCATCCGGCGCGGCTTCACGGTGGCGTTTCTGGTGGGTCTGGGCGCTGTGGCGGCGGACGTGCTGTACGCCTCAGCCGCCGCCTATGGCGTGAGCTGGGTTTCCTCTTTGATCGCGGCCTATGCGCGGCCGCTGATGCTCGTCGGCGGGCTGCTGCTGGTCGTGACCGGCGTGTGGCTGGCCCGCAAGCGTGTTGAGATTTCGGCGATCGCGGGCGATGAGCCGCAGACCGCGAAGGTGATAGGCAAGAGCCTGGCGGCCTTCGGACTCACCGTCACCAATCCGGGTGAGTTCTTCGGCTTCATCGCCATCTTCGGAACGATGAGTGGCATCTTGCGCCTGCATGAAGATTGGGCACGCCCGCCGACTGTCATCGCGGGCGTTGCCATCGGCGGCAGTCTCTGGTGGTTGTGCCTGAGTTTCCTGGTGTCGCGTCTCAAGACGCGCATCAGCGAGAGGGCGCTGGCCCGCATCAGCCGCTGGACGGGAATCCTGATCGCCGCCTTCGGCTTCGCGCTGCTGATGGAGGCTGTGGGCTGAGGCCTACTGCCTGGTCAGGCCTGTCAGACTGAACTCTCCGCCGCGCACCCGTTCCGGCAGGCGCTGGCACATTGCGGCCACCGGCTCCTCGCCATAGGTGGAGATCAGCTCGGAGAGTGCAGCGAAGATCGCCGTGGTGGCGAGGCAATCCCTGTCGACGCCTTCATAGGCGGCTTCCTCCCATGCATCGAGCAGCAACTGGAGAGCCAGCTGCTTTTCTGCGGTGGGCCGTGCTTCGAACGTGCGGGGGGAATTCTTCAACATGTTATCCATCATCCTGCGGCATCATTCCGCTGTCGGTGAGGACCATAGCAAGCACGGCGGGGAGGGCTACTCGTTCCTTAAACGAGGGTTAACTTCAGCGTTGTAAACCTTAATGAATATTAAGGATTTTGCGTGCGGTGGCGATTGCATCTGCCATGTTCGGAGCGAGCGTGAAGCCATCGAGTTGATCGGGATCAGCCCATGTCACGGCCGCTGCATCGCTGGCCGCAACCGGCTCTTCCGGCCCTGCGATGCCGAGGTAGGACGCGATCACATAATGCACGGTGACGAGGCCTGACTCGTCACGCCGGATCACGTCATAGAGGCCAAGCAGGCCCTGGAAGCGCGCCGTCATGCCGGTCTCCTCGCGCAGCTCGCGGGCAGCGCCATCTTCGAGCCTCTCACCCGCTTCCACATGGCCGCCGGGAAAGGCCCAGATGCCCTTGGGCGGCTTTGCGCGCTGCACGAGAAGCACCTTTCCGTCGCGCCAGATGGATGCCGAAACGCCAAGCTTCGGCCACTGTTGCTCACCCGCCATTCGTGTCTATTCTCCGCCTCATGTGCGGACTTTATAGCCTGTCGAAGAGCCCCCGGGAAACCAAAGCCTGGTTCAAATACCAGGAGGATGCGGATTTTCCGCCACGCGCCCATGTGGCCCCCGGCCAGCCCATCGGCATCGTTCGCATGGAGCATGGCGAACGCCATTTCGCGCTGGTGCGCTGGGGCTTCATCCCGTCCTGGGTAAAGGAAGTGAAGCCGGGCAAGCCGCTCATCAACGCGCGCGGCGAAACGGTGATGGAGAAGCCCTCCTTCCGCAATGCCATGCGCCGCCGCCGCTGCCTCGTGCCCGCCGACGGATACTATGAATGGTCGGGCGCGGAGGGCCGCAAGGTGCCGTTCTTCGTGCAGGCCGCCGACAAGGGCCTCTTCGCGCTCGCAGGCCTGTGGGAGCACTGGACGGGGGCCGATGGCTCCGAGCTTGAAACCGCCGTGCTGATGACCATCGCCCCCAATGCCGAGCTGGCCACGATCCATGACCGCATGCCGGTCATCATCGCGCCGGAAAACTACGAGACGTGGCTGACGGCCGATGTCGATGATGCGGCACGTCTCATCCACCCGGCACCCGATGGCAGCTTCGTCCTGGAACCCACCACCATCGGCCGCGCGCCAGCCTCGAAGCCGCCGCCGAAGAAGCCGGACCAGATGAGCTTGCTCTGACCGGCTCACTCCGGCAGGACGCGGCCCGGATTGAGGATGTTATTGGGGTCGAGCATGAGCTTCAGCCCGCGCATCATGTCGAGTTCGACAGGCGACTTGATCTCGGGCATGCGGTGGGCCTTGAGGCGTCCGATGCCGTGCTCGGCGCTGATCGAGCCATTGAAACGGCCCACCACCTCGAAGACCACGTCGTTCATCTCGTTCCACATGTCGAGGAAGCGGGCCTTGTCCATGCCGACCGGCTGCGAGATGTTGTAGTGGATGTTGCCATCGCCCAGATGCCCGAAGGACACGAAGCGCGCGCCCGGCACGAGGCGCGCGACGGCGGCATCAGCCTCCACCAGGAACTGCGGCACCTTCGACACCGGCACCGCGACATCGTGCTTGATCGAACCGCCCTCGGGCTTCTGCGATTCCGAAATCAGTTCGCGCGCCGTCCAGAAGTCGCTGCGCTGCGCATCCGACTGGGCAAGTGCGGCGTCAGTGACGAGGCCGCGCGCCAGGGCGGCCTCGAAGATCGTCATCATGGCGCCCGGCACAGGGTCTGCCAGTTCCGCCAGCACGTACCACGGCGAAGTCTCCGACAGCGGGTGGCGCACGCCCGCGTGGCGGATCGAAAACTGCAGCGCGATGTCGGCAATGAGTTCGAAGCCTGCCACGCGGTTGCCGCTCATCTCCTTGGCAAGCGAGAGCAGGTCCACGGCAGCCTGCGGCGAGGGCACGGCGATGAAGGCCGTCTCTTGCGACTTTGGTTTGGGGAACAGCTTCATCACGGCGGCAGTGATGATGCCGAGTGTTCCTTCCGCCCCAATGAACAGGTCGCGCAGGTCATAGCCCGTGTTGTCCTTGCGCAGGCGCTTCAGCCCGTTCCAGATGCGGCCATCAGCCAGTACCACTTCGAGGCCGAGGCAGAGGTCACGCGTGTTGCCATAGGCGATGACGTTGAGGCCGCCCGCATTGGTGGACAGATTGCCGCCGATCCGGCAGGAGCCTTCGGATGCGAGGCTCAAGGGGAACAGCCGGTCCACTGCGTCCGCCGCGTCCTGCACAGACTTGAGGATGGCGCCAGCCTCCACCGTGATCGTGTTGTCGGCGGGGTCGACATCGAGGATGCGCGTCATGCGGTCAAGCGACAGCACCACTTCGTTGCCGGCATCGGTGGGGATCTGCCCGCCGCACAGGCCGGTGTTGCCGGCCTGCGGCACGATCGCCGTGCGCGTCTCGTTGGCGATCGCCAGAATGCGGCTCACCTCTGCCGTCGAGGCCGGGCGCAGCACCAGCGGCGAACGGCCGGTCCAGATCTGCCGCCACTCGCGCATGTAGCCATCCATCTCGGCAGCATTGCGGATCGCGTGCTTTTCGCCGACCACGGCGGCGAGGCGGTTCAGGGCGTCGCTCATCTGGCATCCCTTGGCGCTGCGGCACGCAGCAGCCGGTCATTGATGGCTTCGCCCAGTCCGTGGTGCGGGATCGGCGCCACGGCGATGCGGGCGACGCCGGTCGCGTCGATCTCATGCAGCAGCCGGAACAGGCTGGCGGCGGCCTCAACGAGGTCGCCCGTGGCGGAGAGTGTCCAAGGCCCGTGGGCGTGCAGCCTGCCGAAACCGAGATAGGCCTCGCCTTCGCGCGGCGCGTCGGCGTTGAGGCGTAACTCAGCGCGCGGCGCGTAATGGCTCAGGAGCTGGCCCGGCGATTGGGGGCGGGCGGAGTGTGATTCAAGCGCGATGGCGTGGCCAAGCACCTTCTCGATCTCGGCCTTCGGCACGCCGCCGTGGCGGAGCAGCTTGGGGCCATCATCGAGGAAACTCACGACCGTCGACTCGACGCCCACCGTGCAGCGTCCGCCGTCCAGCACCATGGCCAGCTTGCCCTTGAGGTGGCGGCGCACGTGCTCCGCCGTGGTGGGGCTGATCTTGCCCGATGGGTTGGCGCTGGGCGCCACCACCGGGCGGCCTGTCGCCTTCAGCAGGTCGAGGGCCACCAGATGGGACGGAACGCGGATGGCAATCGAGTCGAGGCCGGAACTCGCCAGCAGTGACACCGGGCAATCGGACGCGCGCGGAACGACGAGGCTCAGGGGCCCCGGCCAGAAGGCCTGGGCCAGCGCCCTCGCCTCGGGGCTGAACTCGCCCAGCGCGAAGGCGGCTTGCGGGTCCGGCACATGGGCGATCAGCGGGTTGAAGGACGGGCGGCCCTTGGCAGCATAGACGCGGGCCACCGCCTCACCATTGGTGGCATCGGCCCCGAGGCCATAGACGGTCTCGGTGGGGAAGGCGACGAGGCGCCCCTCGCGCAGGGCCTGTGCGGCGGCTTCGATGTCGTTGTGGGGGGCCATGCGCGTTCTATAGCAGTCCGTCGCGCAAGCGGCTAGAACGGGGTCATGACCACCCTGCTTTTCACGCACCCGTCCTCGCTCCGCCACGTGACGCCTGATGGCCACCCGGAGCGGGTCGACCGTATCAAGGCCATCAACCAGATCCTCGCCAACGACCACTTCAAGGATCTCGTCCGCCGCGAGGCGCCTCTGGGCCGTGACGAGGACATCCTGCGCGCCCATGCCTATGAGCATCTGGAGCGCATCCGCGCCATGGCGCCGGCCGAGGGCATGGAATACCTCGACCCTGATACGGTGATGTCGGTGGGTTCGCTCGAAGCGGCGTTGCGCGCCGTGGGGGCGGCAACCGCCGGGGTGGACGCGGTGTTCCAGGGCGAGGCCGACAACGTGTTCTGCGCAATGAGGCCCCCCGGCCACCATGCCGAGACCCGGCGCGCCATGGGATTCTGCCTGTTCAACCAGGCCGCCATCGCCGCGCATTATGCCCGCCACCGCTACGACGCGGAGCGGGTGGCGGTCGTCGACTTCGACGTCCACCACGGCAATGGCACGCAGGATATTTTCTGGTCAGACGCCAACATGTTCTATGGCTCGACCCACCAGATGCCGCTCTACCCCGGCACGGGCGACGTGCAGGAGACGGGTGTCGGCAACATCTTCAACGCCCCCTTGCGTGCCGGTGACGGCGGCGAGCAGTTCCGCGAGGCCATGAACTCGGTGATTCTCCCGGCGCTGGACGTTTTCGCGCCGGACCTCGTCATCGTCTCCGCCGGCTTTGATGCCCACCACCGCGATCCCCTCGGCAGCCTGCAACTGGCCGAGGAGGATTTCGCCTGGGCGACGCTGAAGCTGATGGAGGCAGCCGAGGTCCATTGCGGCGGCCGCCTCGTTTCGGTGCTGGAAGGCGGCTATGATCTGCAGGGGCTTGCTGCCTCGGTCGGCATCCACGTGCAGGCGCTGATGCGCGGCAATGCCGGAATGATCGAGGACGAAGAATTCGAAGACGACGACCTTGAGGACGAGATCTGATGAGCGAACACGCTGACATCGCCAGCCTGCCCTTCGAGAAAGCACTCGCCGAACTGGAGCAGATCGTGACCAGGCTCGAGTCCGGCAAGGTGGACCTCGAGCAGTCGATTGCCATCTACGAGCGTGGCGAGGCGCTGAAGAAGCATTGCGACAGGCTTCTGAAGGATGCCGAAGCCCGCATCGAGAAGATCACCTTGAAGCCCGACGGCACGCCGTCCGGCACCGAACCCCTGGATGTCGACTAGGCAGCGCCTCGACGAGGCGCTCGTCGCCCGGGGGCTTTACCCGTCGCGCTCACGCGCGCGGGACGCCGTGTTGCGCGGCACGGTGAAGGTGGACGGCTTGCCGGCGGCGAAGCCCTCGCAGACCGTGGGGGCGAACAATGTGCTCACCATCGCGGATGAGGCGCAGCTTTACGTTTCGCGCGCCGCGCTGAAGCTGAAGCATGGGCTCACCCAGTTCGGCATTTCGGCGCGGGACAAGAACTGCCTCGACATCGGCGCCTCGACCGGCGGCTTCACGCAGGTGCTGCTGGAAGTGGGGGCGGCCCATGTGACGGCGATCGACGTGGGCCACGGGCAGATGAAGATCGCGGACCCGCGGGTTCGACTGATCGAGGGGCTCAATGCGCGTGATCTGTCCACGGAGCATCTCGACGGGCCCATACACCTTGTCGTCTGCGACGTGAGTTTCATTTCGCTGAAGCTGGCGCTGCCCGCAGCGCTGAGCCTGGCGGAGGAGGGCGCCATGCTGGTGGCGCTGATCAAGCCGCAGTTCGAGGCGGGCAAGGACGCCATCGGCAAGGGAGGGATCGTGACCGACCCCGAGGTGCATGAGCGGGTGTGCCGGGAGATCACGGAGTTCCTGCGCTCACAGGGTTGGCGGGTGTTGGGACTGGCGGCCTCGCCGGTCGAGGGTGGGGATGGGAACCGGGAGTTTCTGGTGGCGGCGGGGAAGTCTCCTTAAGCCGTCACCCCGGCGAAAGCCGGGGCCCAGCCTTGGGCGCTGGAGACCGTGGAAAGATCAATCCCGGCTTTCGCCGGGATGACGGTCGTCAGAGATCGATTACGGAAAATAATCCTTGACTTTTTATTCCTATAATCCTATATCCCAGCCATGCGTTTCCTGCTGGTTTACATCGTTGGACGGTTCCTAGCCCACCTGGCCGCGGTGGCGCAGGAAGTGGTCGGCAAGCACGATGGCCATCATGGCCTCGCCCACCGGCACGGCCCGGATTCCGACGCAGGGGTCGTGGCGGCCCTTGGTCATCACGTCGACGTCCTCACCTTGCGCGGAGATGCTGCGCTTGGGCGTGAGGATGGAAGAGGTGGGCTTGACGGCGAAGCGCACAACCACGTCCTGCCCTGTCGAAATGCCGCCCAGAATGCCGCCCGCGTTGTTGGACAGGAATTCCGGCTTGCCGCGCCGCATGCGGATTTCGTCCGCGTTGTCTTCGCCGGAGAGCTCGGCGGAAGCGAAGCCTGCGCCGATCTCGACGCCCTTCACCGCATTGATGCTCATCATGGCGGAGGCGAGGTCCTGGTCGAGCTTGCCATAGAGGGGGGCACCCCAGCCCGAAGGCACACCGCTTGCCGTCACCTCGATGACAGCGCCGATCGACGAACCGGACTTGCGAACACCGTCCAGATAGTCCTCGAAGAACTTTGCCGCCTTGGCATCGGGCGTGAAGAACGGGTTGTGGTCAACTTGCCCCCAGTCCCAATTCGTCCGGTCGATCTTGTGCGGGCCCATCTGGACCAGCGCGCCGCGGATGGTGACGCCGGGGATGATCTTGCGGGCCACGGCACCGGCGGCAACGCGCGCCGCCGTCTCGCGCGCCGAGGAGCGACCGCCGCCCCTGTAGTCGCGGACGCCGTATTTGGCCTGGTAGGTGAGGTCGGCGTGGCCCGGCCGGAACTTGTCCCTGATCTCGGCATAGTCCTTGGAGCGCTGGTCGACATTCTCGATCATCAGCATGATCGGCGCGCCGGTGGTGACGGGGCCGCCCGTGCGGTCATCCTCGAACACGCCGGAGAGGATCTTCACCTGGTCGGGCTCCTGCCGCTGCGTGGTGAAGCGCGACTGGCCGGGGCGGCGCTTGTCGAGGAAGGCCTGAATCTCGTCAGCGGTGAGCGGAATATTGGGCGGGCAGCCGTCGACGATGCAGCCCAAGGCCGGGCCATGGCTTTCGCCGAAGGTGGTGACGCGGAAGAGGTGGCCGAAGCTATTGTGCGACATGAGGACTTAACTAAGCCGCATCGGCCGTGGCGTCAAACCACTCGGCCTTGCCGTCCGCCAGCTTGCAGTAGAAGCCCTGCCGCATGACAAGATCCACAAGGTCGCGGCGCGGCAGGCCGGCAATCTCGGCGATCAGGCAGCGGCCGATGGCGCCGTGGGCGACGACCACGGTGGGGCGGTCCAGCGTATCGAGCCACCGGTTGATGCGGGCGTGGCCGTCCTCGTAGCTTTCGCCAGCCTCGGGGCGCCAGGAATAGCGGTCCTCCGGATGGGGGGGATAGATGGGCGAGGCCTTGAGTTCCCAGAAGGGCTTGCCCTCCCACACGCCGAAGCCCAGTTCGGTGACGGCGGGGTCGATGGAAATCTGCGGCGGTTCAAGCTCGAGGGCTTCCGCGATGTAGCCCATGGTCTGGCGGGCGCGCAGCAGCGGGCTCACCACGAAGCCGAAATCGGGATGGAATTCGCGGACCCTGGTCAGGGCCTGGGCGACAGCACGCGCTTGATCATGGCCCTTCCGGTTCAGCTCGATATCCGTCCAGCCCTGGATCAGGCCCTGGACGTTCCAGTCCGTCTCGCCGTGGCGGACGAAGTAGATCGGTGGCCGCTGCTTACTCACCGGAGCCGTTCACTGTGATGTCTGGCGCATCCGGATGCTTCATGCCGACGATGTGGTAGCCCGCATCGACGTGCAGGATTTCCCCGGTGACGCCGCGGCTGAGGTCCGACAGGAGATAAAGCCCCGAGTCGCCGACTTCATCCGTAGTGACGGTGCGGCGCAGCGGCGAGTTATACTCGTTCCAGCGCAGGATGTAGCGGAAGTCACCGATGCCGGAGGCAGCGAGCGTCTTGATGGGGCCTGCCGAGATGGCGTTGACGCGGATGTTCTTGGGACCGAGATCGGCGGCCATATAGCGCACAGAGGCTTCGAGACCGGCCTTGGCCACGCCCATCACGTTGTAATGCGGCATCCACTTCTCCGCACCGTAATAGGTGAGGGTGAGCATCGAGCCGCCGTTGTTCATCAGTTTCTCGGCGCGCTGGGCGACGGCGGTGAAGGAATAGACGCTGATGAACATCGTCTTGGTGAAATTGTCCGGCGTCGTGTCGACATAGCGGCCTGTGAGTTCGTCCTTGTCCGAGAAGGCGATGGCGTGAACGAGGAAGTCGAGGCCGCCCCACTCCCTGGCGATCGTCTCGAAGGTGGCGTCCATCGAGGCCATGTCAGTGACGTCACAGGGGACGACGATCCTGGAGGCTACTTCGGCAGCGAGCGGTTCGACGCGCTTCTTCAGGGCGTCGCCCTGATAGGTGAAGGCCAGTTCGGCTCCTTGTGCCGCGCAGGACTTGGCGATGCCCCAGGCGATGGACCGGTTGTTCGCAACCCCCATGATGAGGCCACGCTTGCCAGCCATCAAACCCTTGTTATCGCTCATGATTAACCGTCCAGGAAACAGGTGGGCCGGGCGTTCCCCGGCGGTCGGTTACTTGACACAAAGCCGGGGGGAGGTCCACTGGAAAGAAAACAGGCAAAGAGCGAGGGGCGGACCTCAACGGGACCAGGCCGGGACATGGCAGATGGTCTGTACCGAAGGTTGATGCGCAGCCCGCACGGGTGGCATAAGCTCTTCCGAAATCAGGACTTGCACATGGCATTGAGCGACATCTCCAAGCTGACGGCATCTGCCGGCTTCACCGAGCGCAACGACCCCTTCAACCTGTTCGGCGAGTGGCTGAAGGAGGCGGAAGCCTCTGAGCCCAATGATCCCAATGCCATGGCGCTGGCCACCGTGGACGAGGAGGGCCTGCCCAACGTCCGCATGGTGCTGCTCAAGGGCTATGACGAGCGCGGCTTCGTGTTCTACACCAATTTCCAGAGCCAGAAGGGCCAGGAGATCCTCGGCACCATGAAGGCGGCGATTGTCTTCCACTGGAAGTCGCTGCGCCGCCAGGTGCGGGTGCGCGGCATCGTGGAGGAGGTCTCCAACGCCGAGGCTGACGACTATTTCGCCTCGCGGCCCAGGGACAGCCGCATCGGCGCCTGGGCCTCGCAGCAATCCCGTCCGTTGGAGAACCGCTTCGCGCTCGAGACGGCGGTTGCGGTGAACACCGCGAAATACGCGATCGGCGAGGTGCCGCGGCCAGCGCACTGGTCGGGTTTCCGCATCAAGCCGCTGGCGATCGAATTCTGGCATGATCGGCCGTTTCGGCTCCATGACCGTGTGGTGTTCCGCCGCCCGGATGACAAGGCTGCATGGTCCAAGGCGAGGCTTTATCCGTGAACACCACACCCGATGCTGACCGCAAGACCCTGATCCTCACTGGCGCCTCGCGCGGCATCGGGCATGCCACGGTGAAGCGCTTCTCGACGGCAGGGTGGCGCGTCATCACCTGCTCGCGCCAGCCCTTCTCCGAGGACTGCCCGTGGGACGCGGGGCCGGAAGACCACATCGTGGTCGACCTGGCCTCGTCTGCCGACACGCACCAGGCGATCGCGCAGATGAAGGAAAAGCTCAAAGCCCAAGGCTCCAAGCTGCATGCGCTGGTCAACAACGCGGCGATCAGCCCGAAGAAGCCCGGCGGTGCGCGCCTCAACACGCTCGAGACTTCGGAGCATGACTGGAAGACGGTGTTCCAGATCAACTTCTTCGCGCCCGTCATGCTGGCGCGCGGGCTGATGGATGAACTCGTCGCCGCCAAGGGTGC
>CANJMQ010000053.1 GCA_947475225.1 Bradyrhizobiaceae bacterium | reverse complement strand
TGATCCACCGGCCCATCGATGAAGCCGTGCATCATTATCTGCTCAATCGCGGGGTGATCGTCACCCCCTTCCACAACATGATGCTCATCTGCCCGGCGACGACCGAGGCGCATGTGAACCAGCTGCTCGAGGGTCTCGATCGCTGTCTCACAGAACTGATGGGCTGAGGAGTAAGTAGAATGACACTCGTGTTCCCCCGCCGCGAAGCCGAAGCACAGGCATTTCTCGATGCCAATCCGGACATCGAAAGCGTGCACGTGATCTGGACCGACATGTGCGGCGTTGCTCGCGGCAAGGTGCTGCGCCGTGATGAGGTGGTGCCGGCCTGGAAGGACGGCCGCTTCATGCCGATTTCAGCCCTCGTGCTGGACGTGACCGGCCAGGACGTGCCCGAGACTGGACTCGTCTTCGACGAGGGCGACCGCGACATGCTGATGTGGCCGGTGCCCTGCTCCATGGTACGCGTGCCCTGGGCACATGTGCCGACCGCGCAATACATCGCCACGGTGCACGATCTCGACGGCACGCCGCATTACGCCGACCCGCGCAATGCGCTGGAGAAGATCGTCAAGCGCTTCGAGCTCGAGCTCGGCATGAAGCCGGTGGGTGCGGTTGAACTCGAGTTCTTCCTGATGGACCGTGCATCCGCACTGGCCGGCAAGCCGATGGCGCCGCAGTCGCTGATCAACGAGGCGCGGCCGCAGCACTATCAGGCATATTATCTTCAGGATACGGAGGACTTTGCGCCGTTCTTCAAGGATCTCTATGCCATGTGCGAGATCCAGGGCCTGCCCGCCAAGACGCTGATCTCCGAGTATGCGCCGGGCCAGATGGAGATCGTGCTCAGGCACCGCGCCGACGTTCTCAAGGCCTGCGATGAAGGCATCATGCTGAAGCGGCTGATCAAGAACGTGGCCGAGAAGCACGGGCTGGCCGCCACCTTCATGGCCAAGCCCTATTCGGCATGGACGGGCTCAGGCATGCACATCCACGTCTCGCTGGGTGACGAGGACGGCAACAACCTCTTTGCGGCGGAAGATCCGACACAGAACGAACTGCTGATGCACGCGATCGGCGGCCTCAAGGCGGCGATGGCGGAATCGATGCTGATCTTCGCGCCAAATGCCAATTCCTACCGCCGCTTCCGTCGCAACTCCTATGCGCCGGTCTCGGCCAGCTGGGGCATCAACAACCGCACAGTGAGCCTGCGCATCCCCGCCGGCCCGCCCAAGGCCTGCCACATCGAACACCGCCCGTCAGGCGCTGACGCCAACCCCTATCTCGTCATGGCAGCGATCCTCGCAGGCATGCATTACGGCATCACCGAGAAGTCCGACCCCGGTAACCCGGTAAACGGCAACGGCTATGAGCGCCGCGCCAAGTATATTCCCGGCAACTGGTTCGACGCCATCGACGCCTTCTGGCGCGCCTCGATCCTCAAGGAATATTTCGGCAAGGAATTCGTGGATACCTATTGTACGCTGAAGGAAGTCGAGGCCGACCGGTTCTATGCCGAACCCACGGCGCGCGACTTCGAATGGTACCTGAGAACGGTTTGAGCCAAAGGCCATGCGCGTCCCGCCCGACTTCATCTACGAACTGTCACCACCGGTCTTGTTCCTGGTGGTGCTGGCGGGCGTGGGCGCGGTGGCGCTGCTGATCCAGGCGATACTGCACTCCCCGCGCGTCGCCAAGGCAGCGCCGGAGCTGGTGCTGATGACGACGGCGGTGTCCACCATCGTCGGCGCCATCTTCGGCCTCTCGATGACCTTCCTCGCCAATTCGGTGTGGAACACCGAGGACAAGGCGCACAATGCGGTGAACGCCGAGGCGCGCGCCATCCGGGTGATGGACCTCTACATGGATTCGCTCACTGCACCCGCCTATGACGGCATGGCAAAGCTGATCGCGAACTACGGCGAGGCCGTCAAGGCCGAGTGGGACTCGATGAGCGAAGACGACTACGGCACGCCCGCCGAATTGGCGCTTCGCACCATCTATGGCGCAGTGATCAAGGGCCTTGCCGAGGGTGACCAGAACCGCCTCCTGCAGCAGCGCCTGCTTGTCGCGCTCGACGAGATTTCAGCGGCGCGACAAGAGCGGCTGTCGATCGCCGAGAACTATGTGAGCGTCAGCCAGTGGACGCTGGTCACCGGACTCGGGGTGGTGCTGCTGTTCGTGGTGACGATGAGTCATGCGGCTTTCCCGCTGGCGCGGCGCGTGTCGGTGGCGGCGATCACCATGGCCATCAGCATCATGCTCTACGTGATCCTGCTCCATGACCGGCCGTTCATCGGCTATGCGGCGCAGACTCCCGGGCCGATCCTCAGGGCTACCGGGGTCGCACCCTGACATGGCGCACGTCGTCCATGACGGCAAGCGCTACGTCCTCGAAGGCCATCGCGGCGAGGCTGGCTTCCGCGACCTGCTGAAGTGGCAGATGGAGGGAAACCGCGCCCGCTGGCCAAGGCGCGTGGAGAACCGCAGCTTTGCACGACCGCCTCAACGCGTGATGGGTGAGACGCTCAAGGCAACGTGGATCGGCCACTCGACTGTGTTGCTGCAGACGGCGGGGCTCAACATCCTCACAGACCCTTTTCTTTCGACGCGCGCCAGCCCGGTGCCCTTCGCGGGGCCGAAGCGGGTGCGGCCCGCCGCACTCACTGCCGAGACGCTGCCACCCATCGACCTGATCCTGCTGAGCCACAACCACTATGACCACATGGACCTGCCCGCGCTGCGCCGTATCGCCCGCCACCACGCCGCGCATGTGGTGACGCCGCATGGCAACGCGCGCTGGGTGCGACGCGCCTCATCCGCCTTCACCGTCGATGAGCTGGGCTGGGGTGACACGGTGGAACACAAGGGGCTGCGCATTCACCTGACTCCGGCGCTGCACTGGTCGAAGCGCGGCTTCTTCGATGCAAACACCGCGCTGTGGGGCGCCTTCGTGGTGGAAGCTCCCGGTGGTCCCATCTATTTCGCGGCAGACACCGGTTTCGGCACGGGGGCAACCTTTGCCGAGGTGCGCCAGCGCTTCGGCGCGCCACGCCTGTCACTTCTGCCCATCGGCGCCTATGAGCCGCGCTGGTTCATGCATCCGCAGCACATGAACCCGGACGAGGCCGTGAAAGCGCACGCGCTGCTCGAAAGCCGCGCCAGCATTGCGATCCATCACGGGACCATTCAGCTGACCGACGAACCGATCGACGCGCCCGTGGCGGCGCTGGCGGAGGCGCTGGCGCAACATTCGGTTGACCCGCGGCAGTTCCTTGTGCCTGATGCGGGTGAAACGCTGGACTTCGACTGAGGACATGATGACGCCGAAACGCGCGGGCCTTGCTGCCGCATTCTTCCTTCTGTCCGCAGCACCCGCCTTCGCGGCCGACGGCCTTGACGGGCGCACGCTGGGTCTGCCCTGGGCCATCCCCTTCCTCGGCATGCTGCTGTCGATTGCCATCTTTCCGCTGGTGGCGATGGATTTCTGGCACCACCACCGCGCCAAGGTGGCGCTGTTCTGGGCGCTGCTGGCGCTGATCCCCATCGTGGTGACACGGAGCCTGGGGACGGCAGGCGAGGCGCTGGTTCACACCGCGCTGATGGAATACATCCCCTTCATCCTGCTGCTGCTGGCGCTGTTCACGGTGGCGGGGGGCGTGGTGGTGCGCGGCAACCTGCATGGCTCGCCCGGCACCAACGCGGCGCTGCTGGCCACCGGCGCGGGGCTTGCCAGCATCATCGGCACCACGGGCGCGGCGATGATCATGATCCGCCCGCTGCTGCGGGCCAACGACGACCGCAAGCACAATGTGCATGTCTTCGTGTTCTTCATTTTCCTCGTGGCCAATGCCGGCGGCGCCTTGACACCGCTGGGCGATCCGCCGCTGTTCCTGGGCTTCCTGCGCGGCGTCAGCTTCTTCTGGCCCACCGTGCACCTGCTGCTGCCCGCGCTGCTCATCGTCGCCGTGCTGCTCGGTGCATTCTTCGCGATGGACACGGTGATCTATGGCAAGGAAGGCCACTTGCCGCGCGACCCGACGCCGGACAACCCGCCGCTTCGCGTGGTGGGCGGCATCAATTTCCTGCTGATCCCGGCGATCATCGCCACCATCCTGCTGTCCGCTTCGGTGGACCTCGGCGAGGTCAATATCTTCGGCACGCATGAACCCGTCTCGGCGCTGCTGCGCGACGGCATCTTCATCATCATCGTCTTGCTGTCGCTGCGCTTCACGTCAGCCATCCACCGCGCCGAGAACAAGTTCGACTGGGAGCCGATCAAGGAGGTGGCGGAACTTTTCGCCGGCATCTTCATCACCATCATCCCGGTGCTGGCCATGCTGAAAACCGGCATGGGGGGCGTCTTCGCGCCGCTTGTCGAACTGGTGCAGGGCCCGGGCGGAGAACCCAACAACCTCGCCTATTTCTGGATCACCGGCGGGCTCTCGTCCTTCCTCGACAATGCGCCCACCTACCTCGTGTTCTTCGAGCTCGCCGGCGGCGACCCGCAGCACCTGATGACCGAGGGCGCGACGACACTGGCCGCCATTTCGGCGGGTGCTGTGTTCATGGGCGCCAACACCTATATCGGCAATGCACCCAACTTCATGGTCTATGCCATGGCGCGCGACGCCGGCGTGAAGATGCCGGGCTTCTTCGGCTACATGCTGTGGTCAGGCGCGATATTGCTGCCGCTGTTCGCGGTGGTAGGCTGGATGTTCTACACGGGGTGATGGGCTTCCGGCCCCTACTCCCCCTTCTCCTTCTTGGTCGCGACCATGAGCTTATCAATATAGGCCAGCAGCAACGCCGAGATGACGAAGGTGAGGTGGATGATGGTCAGCCACATCAGCTGGCCGTCGGTATACATCTGCGCGTTGAGGAAGACCTGCAGCAGGTGGATGGACGAGATCGCCACGATGGTGGAGGCCACCTTGATCTTGAGCGAGGAGGCATCAACCTTGCCCAGCCAGGAGATCTGCGCGCCTTCCGCATTGTCGAAGCGGCTGACGAAGTTCTCGTAGCCCGAGATGATGACCATGACCACAAGGCTGGCCACCAGCGTTGCATCGATCAGCGACAGCATCTTCAGGATGGTGTCAGTCTCCTGCAGCACGAAGAGCTTTTCGACGAACTCCCAGAGCTTCTTGACGAAGGAGATCGCATAGAGCAGCAGCGCCACCGCGAGGCCGAGGTAGAAGACCACCAGCAACCAGCGCGAGGCGAGGATGATGGTCTCGACGAGATGTTCGAGCTTCTTCATGGGTGAGGACCCGCCGTTGGACGTGTCTCCTGATAGCGCATCCGGCGGTTGAGGCAAGAGGGTCTCCTTTACTCGGCTGCCCGGGCCACCGGAGCCGGCTCGGGCCTGTCGTTGCGGGTCTTCCACAGCGACCAGAGGATTCCGCTCGCCAGCACGCCGATGGTGACGGCGAGCGAAATGGCGGTGTCGATCTTGATGCCGAGCGGCACCAGGAAGATCTTGATGCCGACCAGCACCAGGATCACCGCCAGCGAGTACTGGAGATACTTGAACCGGTGCATGGCGGCAGCGAGCGCGAAATAGAGGGCGCGCAGGCCGAGGATGGCGAAGATGTTGGAGGTGTAGACCACGAAGGGGTCCTGCGTCACCGCGAAGATGGCGGGCACTGAATCGACCGCGAAGATCAGGTCCACGAACTCCACGATGATGAGCGCGACGAAGAGGGGCGTGATGAAAAGCGCCAGCTTGCCGGTCCTGGGGTCGATCTGACGGATGGTGAACTTGTCGCCATGCAGCCTGTCGGTGACGCGGAAGTTCCGCTTGATCAGCTTCAGCAACCAGTTGTCGTCGAGCGAGGGCTTCTCGTTCGAGGTCTTGAACATCTTGAGGCCGGTGAACACCAGGAAGGCGCCGAACAGGAACAGGATCCACTGGAAGGACATGACCAGCGCCGCGCCCACGCCGATCAGTATGGCCCGGAACAGGATGACGCCGAGGATGCCCCAGAACAGCACCCGGTGCTGGTAGATGCGCGGAATCCCCAAAAACGCGAAGACCGTGGCGATGATGAAGATGTTGTCCATCGCCAGCGACTGCTCGATCAGGTAGCCGGTGAAGAACTCAAGGCCGGACTGGTGGCCCCGCGCGAACCACACCCACCCGCCGAAGGCGAAGGCGATGGCCATGTAGCCGGCATAGAGAAGGAAGCTTTCCTTGGTCTCGATCTCCTTCTGGCCCTTGTGCAGAAAGCCCAGGTCGAGGACGAGGAGGCCGATCACCACGGAGATGAAGATCAGCCAGAAATAGGCGGGGGTGCCGAGGAAGTCGGAGAAAATGAACGTCTGGAGCAATTCCATTGCCGGACCCTGCATGAATGTTGTCATTCTGCGGCTCCGACATCGCGAGGGAGAACCTCGCCAGAGGGGCCCGGCGCCGCACTGGTGAAATATGGCGAATTGCGGCAAGTTCAAGCGCCGGAGCGATAACGAATTTGTGAACGGCAGGGGGAGACGCGGAATTGCGAAGTTCAAGGGCCATCCAGGTGATCGGCTGCCATGCCGAGGGCGAGGTGGGCGACGTGATCGTCGGCGGTGTCGCCCCGCCGCCGGGGAGAACGGTTTGGGAACAGTCACGCTTCATCGCCAGTGACGGGAGCTTGCGCGCCTTCGTGCTGAACGAGCCGCGCGGCGGGGTGTTCCGCCACGTGAACCTGCTGGTGCCGCCGAAGGACCCCCGCGCCCAGATGGGCTTCATCATCATGGAGCCGGAGGATACCCCGCCGATGTCCGGCTCCAACTGCATCTGTGTGGCCACCGTGCTGCTCGATGCCGGAATCATTCCCATGACCGAGCCGGAGACCAGGCTGGTGCTGGAGGCGCCGGCCGGGCTGATCGAGGTGACGGCGCAGTGCCGGAACGGCAAGGCCCAGTCGATCACGCTGAAGAACGTGCCGGCTTTCGCCGAGCGCATCGCCGTGCCGCTGGAGGTGGAGGGGCTGGGCACCCTCACAGTGGACACTGCCTTCGGCGGCGACAGCTTCGTGATCGCCGATGCAAGGTCGCTGGGCTTCAGCGTGACACCCGACGAAGGCCGCGAGCTTGCCGTGATCGGACGCAGGATCGTGAGGGCAGCGAACGCGCAGCTGGGCTTCACCCACCCGGACCTGCCGGAGTGGCGGCACTTCTCCTTCGCCTTCCTGACCGGGGAGCTCGAGACCGTGGATGGCTGCCTGTCGAGCCGCAATGCCTGCGTGGTAAAGCCCGGCAAGATCGACCGCTCGCCCACCGGCACCGGGTGCTCGGCGCTCATGGCGGTGCTGCATGCCAAGGGACTGCTGAAGGAGGGCCAGCGCTACATCGGACGCTCGATCATCGAAAGTCGCTTTGTGGGCGAGGTGGCGGGCCTCACCACGGTGGGCAACCACGCGGCGATCATTCCCACCATCACGGGTCGCGCCTGGATCACCGGGCAATCAACCCTGATGCTCGACCCCGGTGACCCGTGGCCAGATGGCTACAAGATTGCCGATACATGGCCGATCGACGCCAAGGACTGAACAGGAGGCACGCGCATGAAGATCACCGAAATTCCGATCACCTGCCTCGTCGAGTCCCAGGACAAGCTGGGCGAAGGCTGCTTCTGGGACGTTTCGACACAAACGCTGTGGTGGCTCGACATCATCGAGCCCTCGGCCATCCACCGCCTGCACGTGGCATCAGGCGCCCATCGCAAATGGCAGTTCACCGAGAAGGTGACGGCCATGGCCAAGCGCAATGACGGCACCGTGCTGGTGGGCACGCAGGCGGGCCTGGCGATCTTCAACCCTGAAACCGGCGCGCTGACGCCGTGGCGCAGGATCGACCCGGAAACCCCCGGCAACCGTGGCAATGACGGCGCCTGCGATGCGATGGGCCGCTTCTGGTTCGGCACCATGATGAACAACATCGGGTCGAAGGGCGAGGACCTGCCCATCACGGCCTCGACCGGCAAGCTGTTCCGCATCGGTGCCACCGGCGACATCGCCGTGATGGAGACCGAGATCGGCGTCTCCAACGGCCCCTGTTGGTCACCCGACGGGCAAACCTTCTACTTCACCGATTCCATGGCGCAGATCATCCATGCCTATGACTTCGACGTGGGCACAGGCACGATCTCCAACCGCCGCGTGCTGAACGACACCAAGGATTACGGCTATCCCGATGGCGCCACCGTCGATGCACAAGGCTTCATCTGGAGCGCGCGCTGGGAGGGTTCTTGCGTGCTGCGCATCGACCCCAGGGGCCGCATCGACCGCGTGGTGCCGATGCCTGCAAGGCGCGTTACCAATGTCTGCTTCGGCGGGGCAAAGCTCGACACGCTCTACGCCACATCGTCGCGTCAGGGCCTGCCCGCGGAAGAACTGCGCGAACACCCGCTGACCGGCGGGCTGTTCTGCTTCGACCCCGGCGTCACCGGCTTCGAAAAACCCGCTTTCGCCGGCTGAGCGGACGGGTTATTCGTCATACAAAAGCACGCAAGGGAGAGCCCAAGATGAACCTCGTCCAGATCACAGACAGCAAGGGCAAGCGCCGCGTCGGCCTCGTGGCGGCGGACAGGATCGTGCTGCTGAAGAAGGCGGCCACCACGCTGGACCTCGCGCGCATGGCGCTGACGGAGGGCGTGAAGCTTTCTGCAATGGCCTCCTCTCTCGCCACCTCAACGACAGAGGATTATGCGGCCGCACTGAAGGAGAAGCGGGTGTTGACCCCGGTGGACCACCCGGACCCGGCGCATTGCATCATCACCGGCACCGGTCTCACGCATCTGGGCTCGGCCGCGGCGCGCGACGGCATGCACAAGAAGCTGTCGGGTGCGAAGGAAGACCTGACCGACAGCCTGAAGATGTTCAAGATGGGCCTCGAGGGCGGCAGACCGAAGTCGAAGTCAGAAGCCGGCGTGCAGCCCGAGTGGTTCTACAAGGGCGACGGCTCATGGCTGGTCGGCCCCGGCAAGCCGCTGCCGCTGCCCGCCTTCGCGCTCGACGGCGGCGAGGAACCGGAACTGGCGGGGCTCTATGTCATCGACGACAAGGGCCGCCCGGTGCGGATGGGCTTCGCGCTGGGCAATGAATATTCCGACCATGTGACCGAGCGGCAGAACTACCTCTATCTCGCGCATTCAAAGCTGCGCCATTCCTCCATCGGCCCCGAGATGGTGGTCGGCGGCATCCCCGCCTCGATCGAGGGCATGAGCCGCATCCTGCGCGGCGGCAAGGTGATCTGGGAAAAGCCATTCCTCACGGGCGAGGCCAACATGAGCCACACGCTGGCCAACCTCGAATACCATCACTTCAAGTATGACGGCTTCCGCCGCCCGGGCGACCTGCACATCCATTACTTCGGCACGGCCACGCTCTCCATCGCCGACAATGTGAAGACGCAGGACGGCGACGTGTTCGAGATTTCCGCTGCGCCGTTCGGTGCGCCCTTGCGCAACCCCCTGAAGGCGGTGAAGGCCGCGCACAAGCCGGGCGGCGCCAAGGCGCTGTGATGCGTTTTGCCGTGGACCCAATATGAGCACTGACTTCATCGCCCTCGACTGGGGCACCACATCGTTCCGCGCCTATCGCGTGGCGGTGGGCGGCCATGTGCAGGACACGATCTCCGCACCCGAGGGCATTCTCTCGGTGAAGGACGGGAAATTCGAGGCTGCACTCGAACGGCTGATCGGCGCGTGGGACGTGATCATGCCGGTGATGGCTGCCGGCATGATCACTTCGCGGCAGGGCTGGATCGAACTGCCCTACCTCCCCTGCCCCGCCAGTGCGGCCGACCTTGCGGGCGCTCTGCACCGGCACACCACCGCCTCAGGCCGCCGCATCGCCTTCGCCACAGGACTCAGCTATCGCGCGTCCGACGGCATGCCGGACGTGATGCGCTCGGAAGAGGTGCAGGTGTTCGGCTCGCTGGACCTCGGGGTTTCGCACTTCGTGACACCGGGCACGCATTCCAAGTGGATTACCACCGAGGGTGACCAACTGGTCCGCTATTCGACATATGTAACGGGCGAGGTCTTCGCAGCCCTGAAGGACCACACCATACTCGGGCGGCTGATGAAGCCGGGACCGGATGATGAGGAGGCCTTCGCGATGGGCGTGCGGGCGGCCCTCGAAGATCCGGCGGGCTTCCTGCACCGCATCTTCTCGGCGCGCTCGCTGGGGCTGTTCGATGAACTCGCACCCGAGGCGATCTCCTCCTATCTCTCAGGCCAGGTGATCGGCACCGAGGTGGCGCATGCCATCCGCGATAATCCGCGCGAGGCCGAATATGCCGTGCTGGCCTCGCCCGGCATCGGCGGACGCTATGTGAAGGCGATCGAGATCGCGGGGCTGAAGGTGCGCTACGGCGACCCGCAGGCCATCGTCAAGGGACTGGCGATCATCGCGAGAAAGGCCGGTATCATATGATGAGTTTCGAGGATGCCGCGAAGGCCTGCGGCATCGTGGCCATCCTGCGTGGTGTGACGCCAGACGAGGTGGCGGGTCTTGGCGATGCGCTCCACGATGCGGGGATTCGCGTGGTGGAAGTGCCGCTCAATTCGCCCGATCCGTTCCGCTCCATCGCCGCACTCGCAGCGCGCTTCCAGAGCCGCATGGTGGTGGGTGCGGGCACGGTGCTGGACGTCGACAGCGTCGACCGCGTAAAGTCGGCTGGAGGGCAGATTTCCGTGTCGCCCGACTGCAACCCGCGGGTCATCGCGCATGCGGCAGAGCGCGGCCTCGTGCCGCTGCCGGGCGTGTTCACGCCGACCGAGGCTTTCGCGGCGGTGCGGGCGGGCGCCAGGCACCTGAAGCTGTTCCCGGCGGAAGCGGCGAACCCCAGGACAGTGAAGGCGTGGAAGGCAGTGCTGCCGCGCGACGTGAATATCTATGCCGTGGGCGGTGTGACGCCTGCCAACATGAAGGACTGGGCGGATGCGGGCTGCGCGGGCTTCGGCATCGGTTCCAATATTTACAAGCCGGGCATGAGCGCGGATGATGTGGGCAAGGCCGCACGTGACTTCGTGGCGGCGTGGACGAAACTGAGGGGGAATTGATGAAGGTTGCGATGGTGACGGGTGCCGGTTCGGGCATCGGCAAGGCGGTGGCGCTGGCCTTCGCGCACGAGGGCTACAACGTCGTGCTGGCTGGACGCCGCGCCGACCTGCTGAATGCCGTGGCCAAGGAGATCGGCCCCAACGCACTGGCGGTGCCCACCGATGTGGCGGACCCCAAATCGGTGAAGGCGCTGTTCGCGGCGTGCAAGGCAAAGTTTGGCCGACTCGACGTTCTCTTCAACAATGCGGGAACCGGCGCGCCGGGCACCATCATGCTCGAGGACCTGTCCATCGAGATGTGGCAGAACGTGGTGAACGTGAACCTGTCTGGCGTCTTCTACTGCATGCAGGAGGCCTTCCGCATGATGAAGGAGCAGACCCCGCGCGGTGGCCGCATCATCAACAATGGCTCGATCTCGGCGCATGCACCGCGGCCCAATTCGGCCCCCTACACTTCAACCAAGCATGCGGTGACCGGCCTCACCAAGTCGGGCTCGCTCGATGGCCGCAAGTATGACATCGCGGTGTGCCAGATCGACATCGGCAATGCCGGAACCGAGATGACCGAGAAGATGAAGACCGGCATGCCGCAGGCCAACGGCACCACGGCACCAGAGCCGACGATGGACGTCGCCAATGTCGCGAAGACAGTGATCTACATGGCCTCGCTGCCGTTGGAGGCGAACGCGCAGTTCGTGACGGTGATGGCGACAAAGATGCCCTACGTCGGGCGGGGGTAGAGGCAAGAAGAAAGCTGTATCCCGGCCTTCGCCGGGATGACGCCAAAAGGCGTCAGTTCCTATCCTCCGGCAGCCTCGGCAGCGCGTGGACGGTAATCCCTTCCTCGACCAGCGCCTTGGCCTCATCGGCGGTCGTCTGGCCATAGATGCCGCGCTGCTCGGATTCCTCGTAGTGGATCTTGCGGGCTTCCTCGGCGAAGCGGTTGCCAACATATTCGGCGTTTTCTTCGACATGCTTGCGCATCTCGCGCACCATATTCATCAGTTCGGCGAGGCGCGGATCGGTGGGGGCGGCGACCATCTTCGTTGCTGAATCGCTCTTGCGGTTGGATTTCATCGGGATGCCCGGCGCCATGATCTGCTTCTCGACTTTGGCCGAGCCGCAGTGCGCGCAGGTCACCAGACCGCTGCCCGCCTGCTCGTCATAGACGGAACTGTTGCGGAACCAACCATCGAAGGCGTGACCCTTGTCGCATATGAGGTCGTAATGAATCATGGCCTTGAGGTAACGATTGCCCAGTCAGGTTTCAAGACAGTTAAGGCCATATTCCACTATGGACAAGGGCCGGAATGCGGGCACGTGCGAGGTCTGCCTGCGCCATGTCGATATCGGCGATCACGATTCCGGGCTCCGTGCCTGCCTCCGCCAGCACCTCGCCCCACGGCGAGACGATAAGCGAATGGCCATAGGTCTCGCGGCCAGACTCGTGCTTGCCGCCCTGCGCGGCCGCCAGCACGAAGCTGCCCGTCTCGATAGCCCGCGCGCGCAGCAGCACGTGCCAGTGCGCTTGGCCCGTGGGCACGGTGAAGGCCGACGGCACGGTGAACAGCTCTGCCCCGGCCTGGGCCAGCGCGCGATAGAGGTGGGGAAAGCGCATGTCGTAACAGATGGTGAGGCCGATGGAGCCCAATGACGTTTCCACCAGCACGGCCTCCGCACCGCCTTCATAGGCGTGCGACTCGCGCAGGCTCTCACCCGTCGGCAGGTCAACGTCAAAGAGATGGATCTTGTCATAGTGCGCGACAATGGACCCATCGGGCGAAAAGAGCAGCGAGCGATTGAGCAGTTTCTCCGCCTCCCCCTTCAGCGCCAGCGAGCCGATGTTGAGCCACAGGCCCAGCGCCTTCGCCAGCGCGGAGAAGGCGCGCACGCTCTCGTCCTCGGCTTCCGGCTTCGCCAGCGACCTGAGACGCGGGCGGTCCGGTTCCAGGATGTTGGTCATTTCCGGGGTCGAGACAAAAGTGGCGCCCTGCCCCGCAGCCTCGCGGATGAGGGCTGAGGCATCGGCGAGGTTGCGGGCCATGTCGCGACCAGAGCGCAGCTGGATGAGCGCGGCGCGGATCACTGCTGGTTGAGCAGCGGGTCGAGCTGGCCGCGCCTGTCAAGCTCATGGATGTCATCGGAGCCACCCACGTGGGTGTCGCCGATGAAGATCTGCGGCACGGTGTGGCGGCCGTTGGCGCGCAGCATCATCTGCTGGCGCAGCGTGCGGTCCTGCACGTCGATCTCCTCGAAGTCGACGTTTTTTTTCTTCAGCAGCGCCTTGGCGGCGTGGCAGTAGGGGCAATAGGGGGTGGTGTAGATGGTGACCTTTTGCATGATTGCTCAAATATGAGGCTTCGATGGAAGCTGGACAAGGGCGAAGGTCAGCAGGTTCACCTGCCGTGCCCCGGCCTTCCTTAGCGCCAGCGCGCAGGCCTCCGCGGTCGCCCCCGTGGTCCGCACGTCATCGACAAGCAGCACGGACTTGCCCGCCACCACGGACAGCAATTCGGGGCGCACTGCGAAGGCATTGCGGACGTTCTTGCGCCGCGCCTCCTGGTCAAGCCCGACCTGGGCACGGGTGGGCCGCGCCCGGATCAGCACGTCATGCCGCCACGGCGCTCCGGACTGGGCCGATATGCGCTGGGCGAGAAAGGCTGACTGGTTGAAACGCCGCCGCCACAGCCGGAAACGGTGCAGCGGTACGGGCAGCATGATATCCGACTGGGCGATCAGCCTGCGCCCGGCCCGCGCCATCATACGTGCCATGAGCAGGCCAGCTTCCGGCCGATCCCGATATTTGAGCGCATGGACAAGCTTCGCCGCCTCGTCCTCGAACAGCACCGGCGCGCGGGAGCGGTCCCAGGCGGGCGGGTCCGACAGGGCGACGACGGACAGGGCACCCTCGCCCTGGTCATAGGCGAAGGGTGTTCCGAGCGCGTCGCAGACCGGCTCCTCGATCAGCTTCAGCCTGTCCCAGCAAGCCACGCACAGGCTTGCCGGCTCCCCCACCGGGCTGCCGCAGGACAGGCAGAGGCTGGGCGTCACCAGGTCCACGAAGCCGCGCCACAGGCGCCCGGGAAGTTGGGAAAGCGCAATTTCCATGAGGCCACGGTAACACGGACAGCGGGAACCGTGGATTCCCTTCTGGGATTGGTCTAACAGCGGCGCGAACCAATCCTCGGAGCAATGCCCTGATGACCTTCTCCCGTGCCGATCTCGACCGCCTGGCCGCCATCATGGCGGATGCCGCCGAAGTGGAAATCATGCCGCGCTTCAGGAGCCTCGAGGATGGCGGCATCCGCGAGAAGACCGGAGCGCTGGACCTCGTGACCGATGCCGATGAACAGGCCGAATGGCGGATCCGCGACCTCTGCGCCAAGGCCTTCCCGGAAGCGCTGTTCGTGGGCGAGGAATCGGTGGCGCGCGACAAGGGGTTGCTCGACAGGATCGGCAGCGCCGACCTCTGCATCATCGTCGATCCCGTTGACGGCACCTCGAACTTCGCCTGGGGACTGCCGCTGTTCGGCGTCATGGCCGCCGTGGTGGCCAGGGGCGAAACGGTGGCCGGGTTGATCTATGATCCCGTGGGTCGCGACTGGCAGAAGGGGCTGAAGGCTGTCGGCGCCTGGGGCGAGAGCGCCAACGGCCGCACCCGCGACTTGCGCGTCGCCAAGCCCGACACGCTCTCCGAAATGACCGGGCTCTGCTCCTGGTACCTGATGCCCGAGCCGCAGCGCGCGCGCACCGTGGCGAACCTCGCCAAGACCAAGGCCAGCTTCAACTATCGTTGCGCGGCCTATGAATACCGCCTGATCTCGGAAGGCCTCGTGCACTTCTCGCTGCATTACAAGCTGATGCCGTGGGACCATGCGGCAGGCGTGCTGATCCACAGCGAGGCAGGCGGCTACTCAGCACTGCTCGACGGCACCCCCTATGACGCGATGAAGCACGATGGCGGCATCATCTCCGCGCCCGACCGCGCCACCTATGACTTGATCAAGCGTGAGCTCGTTGGCTGATGACGGGCGCGCCTCCCCTCTTCGACCGCGCGCTGGGCGCGGTTCGGACCGCGCGCAAGCGGGGCGCGGAACCCAACATCCTCACACGCACCATCGCCGAGGAACTTCTCGAGCGTCTGGCCTTCGTCAACCGCCGTTTCGAGCGCGTGCTGCTGATCGCGGCGGAGCCGGAGGCCATTGCCGAGCGCCTCAAGGAATGTGGACAGGTGAAGGAGGTGGAGACGCGCGGTCCTTCGGCAAGCGACGATCTCAAGCTGCCTGAAGCGCAGTATGATGCTGTGTTCAGCATCCTCGACCTGCAGACCTTCAACGATGTTCCGGGCGCGCTGATCCAGATGCGCCGCGCCCTGAAGCCCGACGGCCTGCTGCTCGCCTGCCTGTTCGCGGGCGACACGCTGACCGAACTCCGCCAGTCATGGCTCGCCGCCGAGGCGGCGGTATCAGGCGGGGTGTCGCCGCGCGTGGCGCCGATGATCGACGTGCGTGAGCTTGGCGGCCTGCTGCAGCGCGCCGGGCTCGCCTTGCCCGTGGCCGACCTCGACCGCACCCTGGTGCGCTATTCTGATGCGGTGGCGCTGATCCACGAAATCCGCGAGATGGGCCTCTCCAACAATCTCGTCGGCCGCTCGAAGACACCGGTAAGCCGCCGGCTGATGGGTGCAGCCATCAACCACTATCAGCAGAACTTCACCGACGCAGATGGCCGCATCCGCGCCACGGTGGAAGTGGCCTGGATCACCGGCTGGAGCCCGCATGAAAGCCAGCAGCAGCCGCTGAAGCCGGGAAGTGCGAAGGCCAGGCTGGCTGATGCGTTGAAGGTGGAAGAGAAGAAGCTGCCTTGAATGTCGGCATCATAAACTACAGCAAATCCACCAGATGCGGGATCAGCGGCACGTCGGCAGGGGGCATGGGATAGTCCTTCAGCTTCTGCGGCCTGACCCAGGCAATCGCCTGGCCTTCCGCGCCCACCACCTGGCCCTTCCAGCGGCGGCAGACGTAGAGCGGCATGAGAAGATGGAACGCCTCATAGGCGTGGCTGGCGAAGGTGAGCGGCGCGAGGCATGACTCGGCGACGTCGATGCCGAGTTCTTCCTTCAGCTCACGGATCAGTGCGGCTTCGGGGCGCTCGCCGGCTTCCACCTTGCCGCCGGGAAATTCCCACAATCCCCCGAGCTGCTTGTCCAGCGGGCGCTGCGAGAGCAGCACGCGACCGTCCTTGTCAATCAGCGCCACGGCGGCGACGAGGACGATCTTCATTCTAGCTGCGATAGGAGCCGTTGATGTCGATGTAGCGGTGCGTGAGGTCGCAGGTCCACACCGTGGCCTTGCCCTTGGCCACGCCCACATCCGCCTCGATCACGATGTGGCGGCCCTTCATGTGCGGCATGATCTCCGCCTCTCTATAGGCGGGGTCGCGCATGCCGCTCTTCGCCACGGTGATGCCGCCGATCCTGATTTTCAGCTTGTCGCGGATGGCTTTCTCGCCAGCCTTGCCGATGGCCATGACGACACGGCCCCAGTTGGCGTCTTCGCCCGCCACCGCCGTCTTCACCAGCGGTGAATTGGCGATCGACATGGCGATCCGGTGCGCGGCCTTGTCGTTCTCGGCGCCCGTGATGGCAATCTCGATGAACTTTTCCGCACCTTCCCCGTCCTTCGCCACCTGGTGGGCGAGGTCCATGCACAACCCGTTCAGCGCCTTGGAGAAGGCCTTGAGGTCCTTGTCATCGGCGCGCAGGCCCTTGGTGGCGTTGCCTGCCTTGCCGGTGGCGAAGAGCAGCACCGTGTCAGACGTCGAGGTGTCGCCATCCACCGTGATGCAGTTGAAGCTCTTGTCCACCGCCTTCGACAGCAGCTTCTGGAGGATCTTCGCGGGCAGTGCCGCATCGGTGAAAAGGAAGACCAGCATGGTCGCCATGTCGGGCGCGATCATGCCAGAGCCCTTGGCGATGCCGTTGATGGTGACGGTCTTGCCGCCGAGCTTGACCCTGGCGGTCGCGCCCTTGGCAAAGGTGTCGGTGGTCATGATGGACTTGGCGGCCATGGCCCAGGCATTGGGCTCGGCCTGTTCGGCGAGCTTCGGCAGCGCGTCGGTGATGAAGGACGGGTCCAGCGGCTCGCCGATGACGCCGGTCGAGGCCTGGAAGATATCATGGGGCTTGCAGCCGAGGAGCTTGGCGGCGGACTTGGCCACTGCCGACACGGTGGCGACTCCCGCCTTGCCGGTGAAGGCGTTGGCGTTGCCGGCATTGATGACCACGGCCCGCGCCGATCCACCCTCGAGGCTGTCAACGCACCAGTCGACCGGAGCCGAGCGCGACTTGGAGCGGGTGAAACAACCGGCCACCGTGGTGCCGGGCTCCATGACGGCCAGCAGCACGTCAGGACGGCTCTTGTAACGTATGCCGGTTTCGGCCGCCGCCAGCCTGACGCCGGCGATGGGCGGAAGCTCCGGAAAGGCCGCCGGAGCCAACGGCGAGACCTGATGTGCGCCTTGATTCGCCATGACGAGCCCCCCTCAGAACTGCCTGGATGTGGTAACGGGTCTTACTGTGCCGGAAGCTGCAGGTCGCCCTTGCCGGACGATGCATCGCCTGCGGCGTTGTCGTCGGTTGCGGCGGGGGCAACAGCGCCACCGGTCTGGTCCAACGCCTTCTGCTTGCCTTCCTGGTAGTTGTTGGCGGCCTTGGAGGCCTCCTCGGCATATTTCTTCAGGTCTTCGTCGAGGATCTCGACCTTGGAGGCCGCGCGGATCTTCTGCATGACCTCGCCGACCTGCTGGCGCAGCAGCACGTTGCGGATGGCCTGCTTCACCTGGTCATAGGGCTGGGCGGCGCCCTGCTTGCGGTCCTCAAGGCGGATGATGTGCCAGCCGAAATCGGTCTTCACCGGCTGCGAGGTTTCGCCAACCTTCAGGGCGAAGGTGGCCTTGGAGAACTCAGGCACCATTTCTGCGGCCGTGAAATAACCAAGGTCGCCGCCATAGTCCTTCGAGCCGTCAAGGCTGTACTTCTTGGCGAGTTCCCCGAACTTCTGGCCGTCGGCCAGCATCTTCTCGATGTCCTGAGCCTCCTTCTCGGTGGCCACCAGGATCATGCGGGCGCGCACCCGCTCCGTCTGCTGGAGCTTCGAGGCCTCCTCGTCATAGGCCTTGCGGATCATCTCTTCCGTCACCATCGGACGGATTTTCTGGAAGAAATAGGCATCGCGAAGGGCCTTGGCCTGGTAGAGGGCGAGGCGGCGCTTGTATTCCTCGGTGTCGGCGATGCCCTCCTTGACGGCGTACTGGGCGAGAAGGTGGCGCTCGATCAGGTATTCCACCACGAAGGGGTAGCGGAGCTTGGGCGGCATATCCGGCAACTGGCCGATGATGTCCTCGGTCGCCATCTGCACTTCCGAGACGCGGATTTCATGGCCGTTGACGATGGCGATGACCTTGTCGTCCTTCGGGGCCACATCCTCCTGCGCCCGGGCGGGCATGACGAGGGCCATGCCCAACAGGGCGGACGCCGCACAATACGTTAAGAAATCTCGGGAAAACGACATTCAAGTCCACCGTTCAAGAGGCCATCGACCACCCCGGATGCCATCGTCCGGGCGCTGCTCTTTGTCCCTCAAAGAAGGCAAGAATAAGCCCCCGCACATGGAAGTCCGGGCCGTCGCAATTCGCCCGCACATTGGTCGCGTTAGTCGCCCGTTGCAAGTAGGCGGACCACAGATGAGACCCCTGTTGCGCCAATGCAACACATTGAAATCACGGCGCCTTGGCCCCATCTGCCGTTCGAAGTGAATTTCCCTGCGGCGGCGCATTGCTCCGGAACGGCAACTTGACTAGAAAGCGCCTCGACACGGGGGCGGACGGCCCCCTCCTGAAGGATACGAATCAATGTTCGGATTGCGCGGCATCGCCGCTAGGATTTTCGGCTCCAGCAATGACCGCCAGATCGCCAAGTACCGCGGTCGGGTGGAGGCGATCAACGCGCTTGAGCCCGAACTTGCGGCCCTGTCCGATGACGCACTGAAGGCCCGCACCGCCATGTTCAGGGAACAGCTGGCCGGCGGCAAGGACCTTGACGACATCCTGGTGCCCGCCTTTGCCACGGTGCGCGAGGCCGCCAAGCGCACGCTCGGCCAGCGCCACTTCGACGTGCAGCTGATCGGCGGCATGGTGCTGCACGAAGGCCGCATCGCCGAGATGAAAACCGGTGAAGGCAAGACACTGGTCGCCACCCTTCCGGTCTACCTCAATGCACTCATCGGCAAGGGCGTGCATGTCGTCACCGTCAACGACTACCTTGCCAAGCGCGACGCCGGCTGGATGAGCGAGATCTACGGCTTCCTCGGCCTCGCCACGGGCGTGATCGTTCACGGCCTCTCGGACGAGGAGCGCCGCGAGGCCTATGCCTGTGACGTCACCTATGCGACCAACAACGAGCTGGGCTTCGACTACCTGCGCGACAACATGAAATACCATCTCGGCGAGATGGTGCAGCGCGGGCACAATTACGCGATCGTCGACGAAGTCGACTCGATCCTCGTCGACGAGGCGAGAACACCGCTCATCATATCCGGCCCCGTCGACGACAAGTCGGACCTTTACAACGCGGTGAACCAGTTCATCCCCGCGCTGACGGCGCAGGACTTCGACCTGGACGAAAAGCAGCGCTCGGTGACGCTGACCGAGCAGGGCAACGAGCACCTGGAGCAGGTACTGGGCGGCGCGGGGCTCCTGCGCGGCACCAACCTCTATGACGCCGAGAACGTGACCATCGTGCACCACGTGCAGCAGGCGCTGCGCGCCCACAAGCTGTTCCAGCGCGACAAGGATTACATCGTCAAGGATGGCCAGGTCATCATCATCGACGAATTCACCGGCCGCATGATGCCGGGGCGCCGCTACTCGGAAGGACTGCACCAGGCGCTGGAAGCCAAGGAACACGTGGCGATCCAGCCCGAGAACGTGACCCTCGCCTCCATCACCTTCCAGAACTACTTCCGCCTCTACGCCAAGCTCGCCGGCATGACCGGCACGGCGCTGACCGAGGCCGAGGAGTTCATGGACATCTACAGCCTCGAGGTCGTCGACATACCGACCAACGTGTCCGTCGCCCGCAAGGACGAGGACGACCAGGTGTTCCGTACAGCCAAGGAAAAATACGAGGCGATCATCGACACCATCGACGAAGCGCGCGGCCGCGGCCAGCCGGTGCTGGTCGGTACCACCTCGATCGAGAAGTCGGAAATCCTCTCGGAGATGATGAAGGCCAGGAACGTTCCGCACAGCGTGCTGAACGCACGCTATCACGAGCAGGAAGCAGCGATCGTCGCGCAGGCCGGCGTTCCTGGCGCCGTCACCATCGCCACCAACATGGCCGGCCGCGGCACCGACATCAAGCTGGGCGGCAATCTCGACATGCGGGCCGCCATCGAACTCGCCGACGTGCCGAAGAGCCCGGAGCGCGATGCCCGCATCGCGACCATCAAGCAGGAAATCGAGGTCAACAAGCAGAAGGTGCTGGAAGCTGGCGGCCTGTTCGTCATCGGCACCGAACGCCACGAGAGCCGCCGCATTGACAACCAGCTGCGCGGCCGCTCCGGCCGCCAGGGCGACCCCGGCCGCTCGCTGTTCTACCTCTCGCTGGAAGACGACCTGATGCGCATCTTCGGATCGGAGCGGCTGAATTCCATGCTGACCATCAGCGGCCTCAAGGAGGGCGAGGCGATCGTCCATCCGTGGATCAACAAGGCACTCGAGAAGGCGCAGCAGAAGGTCGAGGCCAGGAACTTCGACATCCGCAAGAACCTCCTCAAGTTCGACAATGTGATGAATGACCAGCGCAAGGTCATCTTCGACCAGCGCATTGGCGTCATGAAGGGCGAGGAGGTCTCCGAGACCATCGACGACATGCGCCACAACACCATCGAGGAGCTCGTCCACAAGCATATCCCGCCAAACACCTATGCCGAGCAGTGGGATGCAGCGGGCCTGCACGAGCGGCTTCTCGAGGTGCTGGGCATCGACTTCCCGGTTGCCGCCTGGGCGAAGGAAGAGGGCATCGCCGAGGAAGAGATCATGGACCGCGTTTCCAGGGCGGCGGACGAGCACTACACGCAAAAGCGCGCCCGCCATGGCCAGGAGATCATGGGCCAGGTCGAGAAGACCTTCCTGCTGCGCACCCTTGACCAGCTGTGGCGCGACCACATCATCACGGTGGAGCAGCTGCGCCAGGTCATCCACCTCCGCGGCTATGGCCAGCGCGACCCGCTCAACGAATACAAGACCGAGGGTTACAACCTCTTTGAAAGCATGGTGGACCAACTGCGCGAGAACGTGACCGCCCAGGTGATGCGCGTCGAGATCCAGATGCACGATCCATCCGAGATGATCGAACTCCCGGACGCGAAAGACCTGCCGGCGATGCAGGCCCACCACATCGACCCAGTGACCGGCGAGGACGAGATCTCGCAGGCAGGCCTGACACTCGCACAGAACAAGCCGCGGATCGACCCCAACAACCCAAAGACCTGGGGCAAGGTCTCACGCAACGATCCCTGCCCCTGCGGCTCTGGCAAGCGCTACAAGCACTGCCACGGACAGTATGTTTGATTAATGATATCAACTACTTAACGATCTCACTTGCCCTGTGCAAACCTGCACAATATGCTGTTTAAGGCCCTAAACCTAAGCAGAACCTGTGCAACGGCATGGAAGATGAAGTCCGCATATTTGACGGAAAAGGCGTCGTTTACAGGCGTAACGGCACCTTTCACGTCCGCCTGCATGTAGGCCCTAACAAGTACAAACACCGCACGTTGAAGACGGGCAACAAGGCGGTCGCCGTCAAGGCGGCTGAACGGCTTTGCTATGAGATGGAATTCAAAGCCGAGCACGGCATTCCCATAGACGCCAAGCCGTTTGCGGACGTGGTTGAGGAATATGTGGCGTTCCGTCGCAGGGAGCACGAACAGGGCCACACATCAGTTCACAGCATGCGCCAGATCAAGCGAGTTTCGCAGTTTTGGGTCACATATGCAGGCACCAAGCCCATCACCAGCATTGGGAATAACGAACTACGTGACTACGTGACGTGGAGGAGGGACTATTACACCACGCACCCCACCAAGCACCATAACGCCAAGAAGCACCCGCAGGACAAAACTATCCAGTGGGACATCATGCTGGGCAAGTCGATCATCAAATGGGCGCATGAGCGCGGCTACAGGGGCTTGATCCCCCTGCCCACCTTCACATTCGTCCCCAAGAAGAAGCGAGTACGTCCGGCCTTCGAGATGGGCGAGTATCGCAATTTGAATACGGCTCTTGAACGCTGGATCAAAGCCTGCACGATCCCCGCCTATCGCGAGACGAGAGTATTACTCCGCGACTACGTAATGATCCTGTCCAAGTCCGGCATGCGGGTGGGCGAGGCCAACAATCTCAAGATCCGCGATGTTCACCGTTTTACGGACAAGATGAACCGCATCAATTACCGCTTTGTCGTGCGCGGCAAGACAGGCGAACGCGATGTGATCCCCGTTGCGTCAGCAGTTGACTATGTTGAAGCGGTTTTGCGCCGCAAAGAGAACGCTGACCCGGACGACCTATTCTTCACCATGCCCAATGGCAGCAAGATCATTACCCTCGCTGACCAGTTTGATAAGGTCTTGGACTTGGGGAGTATCCGCTTCAGTTCCGATGGAGAGAAGTTCTCGCTTTACAGCTTGCGGCATTTCTATGCCGTGATGGCGCTGCGTGATGGTATTGGGATTTATGACATCGCCCGCAACATGGGCACCAGCGTGGAGATGATCCAACAATACTACGGCAAGAACGCCACCCCAAAGAGCATGGCAACCACGCTGGGCGGAAAGCTGAAGGACAAGCACAAGATGAAGAGGAAGGATGGGGAGAAAGAAGAAGAGAAAAAGGACGAAGGGAACGAGCGCAGAACCCGTTCCCCTTCATCGTAGTAATGGTTCTGCTTAAGCAGGCCTGCGAGCGACAACACCGGCTTTGGGCTTGCCAGCGGCGGCGATGTGGTTGTCAAACTCCCCTGCTTCAGCAGCGTCAATAAGTTTGGGCAGCAACTCCACAAGCTCCTCTATGCCCTTCAGCACGATGGCTCCCTTGCCCTTTTCAAACTCAAGTGGCTTCGAGCCGTAGCGGACAGCGAGTACAACCTTTCCATCCGGCTGGCGCTTCCACCACTGCTTCAACCGCTTGTCGACCTCGATGAGGTGCTTTTGGCCATCGTCCGTGTATTCCCAGCGCCGCTTCTTCACGACATGAATGCGCCCTTCAAGCTGGGCTTTCGCAATCTCGCACTGTTCGCGAAGATGCGCAGCAAGCTTGGCGCGACGATGCTGTTCCGGCGTAAGTCCGGCATTGCGCGGCACAGCGGTAAAAACCAATCCCTTCAGTACGCTCATATCAACCTCCTGTATGTTTGAGCTGACACAAACATGCTGGCCTTTTGACGCTTGGACGACCGGAAAGGCGTCTCAAGATACTGATTTATCGCAGTTTTTCATTAAATTGGTGCAAACATTGCGGAAACAGCACGAAAGTTTCCGGTCGACCATGTGGTGCTGTGGGCGCAGTATATTGATGTAGCTACTACAGCTACAATGAGAAGAGTGGCGGTCTTGGCCCAGGTACTAGATACAGCGCCAACCAACCCAAAAATGGCACTGCAGCTAGCGCCGTCAAAAACGCATTTTAAGGGGCCTACAGCAGGGGAACACCCCGCCAGCTAGCAGACTAGCGGGACGGGGCTTTTGGGGCGCTGCTAGGGCTTCGCAGAAGCTTGCGCTGCACGAAGCTGGGCTTGGGCCTGCTGTGTCTTGACCCGGGATTTGCCCACCTTGATTGCTTTTTCCTGCTTCTTCAAATGGTCCAGCTGCGCCTTGTATGGATTATTGCCAACGACTTCTTCAATCTTCATCGCGCCATCAACTCTTGTTCGCGCAGTCTGCATTTGACGTGGATGGCTTCGTTGATCGCAGCTACCGCTGACCGCAGCCTTGCACGCTCTCGCACATCAGGCTCATCTTCCATCATGTTAGATATCTTGGCGACGAGAAAGACCAGTGTGCCAAGGTGCACGCCATAGCCACGTGATCTCATGCAATCGAAGTAGCTATCGTTCTTGCCACACATTTGACTGAACCCCGCCCTCGATGTGACAAGGCCAAGTTCGCGAAGGGTTTTAAAGAGATGTTCGTCCAAGGAGATCTTCTGCTCAGTGTTTGGGTTGTTTTTCATCATCACATATTTAGCAACGATCAGAAAAAAGAGGTGTGCTGACATCCTTGCTAAATACCATGCAGCCCCAATTGCGCTGCTGGAAAAAGAATGGAACGAACACAACGGAAATGCGCCAAGGACCGTGATGCACGGGTAACAGCATATAAGAAGACACCTTTTGACAAGGAGGAAAAGCTCAGGATCACATTTGATTTCGATAAACCAATGACCATGAGAGAGCGTCAAGACGAACAGTCGCGGCACAAACTGTTCACCCATCGTTGGAGTGAGGAGCAGAGGCATAGAGCCCAACAGAAAAGCCGGAGCAAGAAAGCGAGGAACAAGCCGTCACAAAAGCCTGAAACATGGCGCGATGTCGTAAAGACGGAGTGGAGAGAATAGCCTACGCTTCAACGTAGCGGTCGCAACAGCAGTAACGATATTCATCAGCCGGGAGTGAATGAACATTCTCCCGGCTTTTGCATGATTTTATCTGGCGCAATTGAAGTCATTCAAAAATATCACATTTGACACCCTATTCTTCTGTCCTTGCTAAATACTTTGTCACTTACTGTCCCAGACTTCATGGGGGCTACGCGGTAAACCGCTGAGGGAGATTTTCGCAAGGCATTGACTTGCTGCAGCGAATAGAGGTGCCCAATACAGCAGAGGGTAAGATGTCATAACAAGGTCCATTGAGATCAGCGTTGCGCTGCTCCAGTGCAACAAGATTGGACCATGAGTGGGCTCTGCTGACAACTTGCATCCCACAAATTATCGACAGCTAGGCGGTATGAGGCTGTTGGGAATTGCGTTTGGATGCATATGGGCATCATAGACAGCGAAGAAAGCGGGAGATAGCCAAACCACCCCCTACTTGAACATAACGAGTTCGCTACATACTGATGGGCCTCAGCAATGAGTTTCAGACTTTGCCTCCAAAAGGGGGCAAAGTATGGGTGACCTAGCAATGATCATCAAAGAATACTACTCCAGCTAAACAAGTGAGCAGATCACTTCATTCAAATGTGATGTCGATGACTTCAAGAACAGCGATTTAAAGAACATGCGAGTAAGTGAGTGTCCAAGCTTGCGCAGGACAACGAACGCAATGAGCAGCCTACGCGAAGCGTGGGCTAATAGAATACCGTAGTAATAAAGAATATCACTCCATGGCGAGTTGATCCACAATGAGTAGCTATGGTCATCACTTGTATCGGGGAAATTCGCCTTTCGCGGCAAATTCAATAATGGCCTTCGCCTTCCTATGCATACGCTGAACTGTAAGCGCCATGATACGGTGCTTATTGGCGATAGTGGCGGCGTCATCCGTCTCAGTGACAGTATGGTATGGGGATAGTCGTAACTGCTCCCCAATTTCCCACCACGGCGCATCAGGCTTAGCCTTGCGGGCCTGCCAGACCTTCATAAGCGTCTCAAGCGTCGCTTTTCGTATACGTTGGTCGGGATAGAGGCGGCGCTTCGCACGGCTGTAAGCGTGGACGCGAAGATCACTGCCAGCATGGTGCTGGTCCAGCAGCTTGTTCACGTGACGAAGAATGGTTTGGCGGCGAATTGTGAGCGGAATCTCGATGTTCAACTTTGGGTTAACCCCTTCGTAGTTTGTGACTTCGCCATGTTCCAGCTTCCTCACGCGGGGAATAGCGACAGGCTCAGCGAATATCTCCCTACCCCGTTCAATCCACCACGCTTCAAAGTTGCTCCCCAGCCTACCAAAGTCAGCGGCCATGCTGGCGTAGGGCTCCTCGTTCCGGCCTGAAACTGCACGCCTGTATTCCATGCTCTCAGCAAGAAATGCCCACCACCAGTAATAAAAGCTGTCCTTTGCTGCCTGCGCTTCCGTTGCGCGATCAGCATCACGACCAAAAGTTGCAGACAGGCCCTTGAAGAAGCGTGCGGAGCGACCGATTGCCATGCCTCTCTTCTATCTCATTGGCGATCTAGCTGAAACACATATCTTCAGAAAACTCCAAGAAGACGTTTTTCGTGTTTCAGTTCGCTATCTTCGTGACTGCTCAGATGGCGATGATGCCGCTGACCAACAAACCAAGGAGAACGACATGACTACGAACAACAACATTGCCACTGCCACTGCCACTGCCACTGCCACTGCCAAGCCCGCTGAGGCCATCCTGATTGTTAAGCGATTTAACGAGGTGATTAAGATGCGGCAGGTCTGGGAAGCGGGTGCCTACAAGGCATCTAACGACCAGCTTTACGAGATCCTGGCCTCGGCCCACGAACTTTACCTGTACCTTGTGAACCCGTCCAACAACGGCGACCGCAAGACCTTTGTGAACCTGCTTAAGGCGAACAAGGTGACGTTTCAGACTAATACCCCCCTTCACACGCGGGTGATCCGGCTTGTCTTTGCGACCACCCGGCAGCGTGCCTACACCTACGGCCGCGTCCTTTTTGCGGCGCGGAAGGCGGACATTGCGCCCTCCTACCTGCCTGATTGGATCCGCGACTGTGGTGGCGTTGAAGAAGTAAAGGTGAAGAGTAGCGGTAAGCTTACGCAGGCCGATAAAGCAAAGGCCGACGCTGAATACGCAAGCGACCTGCTGGCTGGCGCCAAGGCTATTGCCCATGTGGGCCAGGTTTCTGAACAGCTGAAGCCTGACGCTGAACATAACCCTATCTACAGCCTTGCGCTTGTCCGCTGTGACAACGGTAACGATGCGGAAATTGTGTGGGGCACGAACAACGCAGCTGCGATTGCGAAGGTGCTTGCAATTGCGGGGAAGGCGCTACGGACCAATGCGGCAAAGAAGGCGGCTGCGAATATTAAGCGAGCAGCAACGAAAAAAGGTCGGTCTGCAATTAAAGCTGCTGCTTCCAGTGTGCAGCGGAACGCAGAGCAGGCTCAGCCGTCACAAGTACTAGCAGCATAACACCACGAAGGGGAGGGGCACGCACACTCCCCTCCTCCCTTCCACATTTTAAAAAGGAAAATAATTATGAACTTTAAGGACCGCTACCAGCCTGACGTATGGGACGACCTTGTTTTTGGTGACCCGCAGGTAGAATATGATTTGCGTCAGTATGCTGAGGGTAAGAGCTTTAACAACATTCTGTTGCATGGACCTTACGGATCCGGAAAGACCGTAACAGCTAAAGTGCTTGTGGCTACCAGCTACGGCCAGCGTCTTTGTGATGCTAGGCTTGAAATCACTGATATCCACCATGACATCGAGAGTAAGCTTCAGGCCTTCGCTGACGGCATGCCTCATGGTTTTAGCAGGACGTTTTGTAATGCTATCCGCCCCTATGCCATTATGAACGAGGTGGACAAGTTCACCGAAAGGCAGCAACTCAAGCTACGTGGCATTATTGACGAGCAAGTGAATGGCCGATTTGTATTCACTACCAATAATCCTGAAAAAGTCGATAGGGGCGTGCTAGATAGATGCGATTGCTACGAGCTGGAGATTCCGCCTCCCAGTATTCTGGTGAAGCGAGCGCAAGCTATCTGCAAAGCGGAGGGCGTCAAGATCAGCGACGCTGTGCTACAGCAAATGATAGCTGATGTAGGCGGCAGTTTGCGTGGTACGATCAAGGGGCTTGAAAAACTCGTGCTTGAAGCCAGACCATAAAAATCAAAACATCAACGAGGACTGGGGGGCGCGAGCAATCGTGCCCCTTTTCTGTTTCCTCTCTGTGGATGCAAGATTGTCAATCGTCGCTTCTCGTTACGATGTCCCCGCATAGATTCGTAACTCTTCCTGCGCCTGTGCGTTCGGCAACGCTGCCGCGTTTGGCAATTTGAAAACACGCGAATTAGTTCTGAGATTGCGATCAGAACTCCACAAATACCCAAACAGGAGTTGTTGTTTGTACTGATTGACGGACATTAGGAAAACGCTGAAAAACAATATATAATGTTTGGGCTGCCTGAAACCTGAGAGGCGAAATATGAAGTCCCGTTTTTTGAAGACATTGATGCTGTCCGCCGCTTTCGTTGGCTTCGTCGGCAGTGCAGCACTTTCCGCGACAATGAACTACCTCGGCAGCTGGTCTAATGTGACGAGCTACAAAGCGGGCAGCGTCGTCGTCTATAACGACGCTATCTACTATTCACTCAAAAGCACAGCAAAAGCGCCAAACAGAAACTACGTTCCCAGCAGCAGCCCAACTTGGTGGACAATGGTCGGAACTGTTGGCAACACCATCCACAACGGTCCTGTAAATCCGACCTCACCAAATCTCGGCCAAATTGGAGACTTCTATCTAAATACGCAGACCAATGAGCTCTTTGGTCCGAAGACTGCGATTAGCCCATATTGGCCTGCGGATGGTACTTTGCTCTCAGGTTCTGCTGGTGCAGCAGGTCCGCAAGGCGAGCAAGGACCGCAGGGGTTACAAGGCGCTACAGGTGCAGCCGGTCCGCAGGGCCCGACAGGACTTGCGGGCGTTGATGGTGCGACAGGTCCACAAGGGACCGCAGGTGTTGCAGGTGCTACTGGTCCTGCAGGTGTTGCCGGTGCTACTGGTCTTGCAGGTGCTACAGGCGCAGCTGGTCCACAAGGGACCGCAGGTGTTGCAGGTGCTACTGGTTCTGCAGGTGTTGCTGGTGCTACCGGTCCCACAGGTCCCGTTGGGCCTTCTTTAGAGATTGTTAACAGCTTTAATGAAGTAGTTTCGGCTACAATTGGCCCATCTGGCAGCGCCATCGTGTTCTTGTCTGCTAAACTGAATAGTATCGGAGACAATACAGGCACAACATGCAGCGTCGGCGTAAAGATTACGCAGGGCGTTACAACCTATTTTACCAGTTCAAATCAAACTGAGTATCTGAGTTTATCAGGACATAGTGATTACGATGGGTTTCCGTCTTCCGCTGATTTCTTTGAGATTGGCGGATTGTCACCAGGCACCTATGTTTTTACGACTGTCTACGCTCATTCAAACTTCGCACAGAATAGTGTCCCTTGCTTTTGGTCCTATGTGAAAATAATGGTGGTACCCAAGTAGACTTATTCTGATCTCAATACAGATGGTAGAAGTGCGTAAATATCGTTCCTAGACGAAGCTCTCTTTTTCTAACTCACACCATCTCTACCGCTGCACGCAGCTGATGTTCACCAACTTCAATGTAGCGTTGCGTGGTAGAGATGTTTCTGTGTCCAGCCAGTGCCGCCAGCACTCTCACGCTGACGCCTTTTGAAGACAGCGCGGTAATGAACGAGCGACGACCACTGTGGCTGCTGGCATTGCTCAATCCCGCGAGCTTGTAGAACCTGCCAAACACCTGCACGAGGCTATTGGCACTCATCTTCTTGCCGCACTTGCTGACGAACAGCGGCTGCTCCCCTTCTTCGAGGAACGATTCGCAGATTCAGAGTTCATCAGAGCGGTAGTCCGCGATTATATTCACGTGAAGAGCTACACGTTTCTTTGCTTTAGAATCGAAGGGCGCTCCCTTCAGTCTACTTCCCACGCCGTTAATTCTCTGCCTAATCTTCCGCAAGAATTCTTCGGGTACCTTCTCTGGCATGCTAGACTTAGCGTTCCAACTGTCGACTAATGACGTCACCGAGGATGTCAGCTGCATGAAATTGTAATGTTGACGACGAACAATGTCCCAGTATGAGAAAGCTTCCTTCAGAAATTCCTTGGAAATTTCTACACACATGAGAATCGGAATATGATCTCTGGCATTATCTATTTTCTTTAAGTCGTCATCGGTAACATAGTGCAAGGAACGAATAGGTTCATCTCTTAGCCACATCCGACGACAAACATCGGCGGCGAGCTCACCGAAGGCTTGGTCAAGCTTGAGCCTCCTTCTAACATCGTCATTCAGCTCCCATAAGGCACCGTAGATTGCATCAATCTCTAGATCCAAGAATGTTTCGTTTTCGGGAATTAGAGCAAAACGGAGCATGGATGGTTTTGCCACGAGAAGACCTCCTGGAGCTTTTGATCGGCGGAGGACATCACGAAATTTGACACTTTTCAATACAATGTGCTCCAGTTAGATCAGCTCCACCGCTGCTCGCAGTTGATGTTCCCCAACCTCAATGTAGCGTTGCGTAGTGGAGATGTTACTATGCCCGGCCAAAGCCGCGAGAACCCTAACATTTACCCCTTTATGGGCTAGGCCAGTAATGAAGCTGCGCCTGCCTGAATGACTGCTGGCATTGCTCAATCCAGCAAGCTTGTAGAACCTACCAAACACTTGGACGAGGCTATTTGCTGACATTGCCTTGCCCCGCTTGCTGACGAACAGCGGCTGCTCGCCAGTCCTGCTCAGCGTCCTCACGTAGATCCTCAACTCCTCCTGCGCTTGGGCGTTTAAGAGCACTGTCCGCGCTTCGCTACCTTTGGTCTGATGCTTGGCGAGCCTGATCTGCGCTTTCACGCTGCCATCAGCTTCGTAAACATCACACATGGGAACGGCGGTGGAAAACTAGACCACGGTAGCGGCGGGATGGGCCCGCTGCGGGTGGCGTAAAAGTCGCCCACTATCTATGCCCTTTCTGTGTGAACAGGGAG
>CANJMQ010000052.1 GCA_947475225.1 Bradyrhizobiaceae bacterium | reverse complement strand
TGGACGACTTCGGATCGAGCGAGGCTTCGCCCAGGCCGATCCAGTCGATGTTCATCGCGACCTTGCCTTCGCGGAACAGTTCGTCCGACTTGAAGATGTCCATGGTGCCGGTCTTGGCGACCGGCGGCATGTACTCGATCAGGGCCAGATACTGCTCAAGGGCCTTGACGGCCTCCGGCGAGTTCACGACACCTTCGGCATGGCCGTTGGGCGCCTGGGTTTCATCCCAGACGTTGCCGCCCATCTGCCAGATCATACCGTTGATCTGCATCGACGAGAAGTCGTAGCCCTTGCCGGCCTGGAAGGCGATTCCATAGAAATCGTCCTCGGCAGGCGCACCGGCCAGCATCTCGCCCTTCTTGCGGCGGAAGAACTCACCGACGTTCTTGAAGTCATCCCAGGTCATGGCGTCGAGCTCTTCGCCGGTGCAGGGCAGCTTCTTGTTGTACTTGGCCTGGAAGTTCTTCTGCTCTTCCTCGTTGCAGAGAATGTCCTTGCGGCCGTAGTTCACCAGAACGTCCGGGAACTGCGGGAAGCCGTAGTAGTTCTCCGACTTGTAGGGATAGGTCGAATAGGCCGCGAGCGGTGCGGGGTGCACGCTCATCAGCGTCTTCTTGAAGTCCGGGTCGGCGTCGAGAAGGTCGTTGATCTTGCGGTAGTAGCCACCTTCCACGAAGGCGCCGAGCCACTGCGAGTCAGAGACGATGAAGTTGTACTTCTGCTCGCCGGACGTCAGCGAGGCGTTGACACGCGTGTAGAAGTCGGGCCACGGAATGAAGTCGACGTCGAGCTTCACAGTGTTGCCGGACTTCGGCTTGTACTGCTCGTCGAAGAACTTCTTCATGATGCGGGTCGGGGGCCAATCCGGCACCGCCATCGTCAGCGTCACTTCTTCCGAAAGGGCGTAGGTTGCCCCTCCGGTCAGCAGGGTTGCGGCGAGGCCTGCAGCGGCCGCGAACCCCTTCATCTTCGTAACAACGGTCATGTCAGGTTTCCTCCCATGGTTAACCGTTAGGCTTCAGGCCGCTAGCATCAGGTCATTACCTGTCCGCTGGCGGCACGGAAGATGTGAATCTTGCTCAGGTCGATGGTGATCGGAACATCGTCGCCGGGCTTGTAGCCCGAGGCACTCTGTTCGGGAAGCACCATGCGCAGCGTCTCGCCCCCGGCCTCGACCGAGACGACGGTGACGTCGCCCAGGGGCTCGATGAGATGAACGCGGGATGGAACGGCGGCCTCGCCCGCCGCGGCGGGGCGCAGGTCGCTGGGGCGGATGCCGACGAGGGCGGCTTCTCCGGCATTGCCGGAGTGGATCTTGCGGCCGGACAGCAGCTTGCCAAGCGGCGTGTCGAGGCTTGACAGATCGGCGGCGAGAGTCGCCTTGACCAGGTTCATGTGCGGCGAGCCGATCTTGCTCGCCACATAGGTGTCGACCGGCTTCTCGTAGAGTTCGTCCGGCGTGCCGCGCTGCACCACCGCGCCATCGCGCATCACGGCGATCTCCTCGCCCATTGACAGGGCTTCGAGTTCATCGGGCGTCGCATAGACGATGGTCATGCCGAACTGGCGGTGCAGCCGCTTCAGTTCGGCGCGCATGTCATGGCGCAGCTTGGCATCGAGGTTGGTCAACGGCTCGTCGAGCAGCAGGATCTTCGGACGGCGGATCAGCGAACGGCCAAGCGCCACGCGCTGCTGCTCGCCACCCGACAGCGTGCTGGGCTTGCGCTCGAGGCGATGCGATAGCTTGAGCATCGCCGCGGTTTCCTTCACGCGGGCATCGATCTCCTCGCGGACAACGCCCTCTTCCTTCAAGGGATAGGCGAAGTTCTCGTAAACGGTGAGATGCGGGTAAAGCGCGAATGACTGGAACACCATGGAGACGCCACGGCCCGCAATGGGGGCCGTCGTCACGTCATGGCCGTTGATTTCGAGACGCCCTGAATCGGTTGTCACGAGGCCGGCAATGGTGCGCAGCGTCGTTGTCTTGCCCACAGCGCTCGGCCCGAACAGCACGAAGAAGCGGCCTTCCGGCACGTCGAAGGAGAGATTATCCAGCGCGCGCACCTTGCCGTAGGATTTCGAAATCCCCGACAGACGCAGTGCCGGAACGTTGCTTCCTGCCATTCCCATTCCCTGTCTCAGCGGCCCTCAGGGCTCTTCTTGGAGCGGCAGACTACCCTGTCTCCCGCCTTTTGCAAGACGCCTTTCAGCATCTGCAACGCGTGTGGCAGACGATGTTTGGCTGCCTGAATTTCACGTAAGCCACCGCTCAACCCTTGGCGCTTTCCCACTGGCCGGTCTGTGCCGATTTCAGCACCGCATCAGTGACGAGATCGGTGGCCAGCGCATCGCGGAAGGTGGGGGCAGCGGCCTTGCCTGACGTCAACCCGTCGATGAAATCCGCCGCCTGGTGGATGAAGGTGTGCTCATAGCCGATCTGCAGGCCGGGCACCCACCACTTGGCCATGTAGGGGTGGTCGCCATCGGTGATGTGCACCGAACGCCAGCCGCGCGTGCGGCCCTCGTCGCGGTGGTCGAAGTATTGCAGCCGGTGCAGGTCATGCAGGTCCCAGAAGATCGAGGCGTGCTCGCCATTGATCTCCAGCGTGTAGAGCGCCTTGTGGCCGCGGGCATAGCGCGTGGCCTCGAAGCTGCCGAGTGAACCGTTATCGAAGCGCGACAGGAACAGGCTGGCATCGTCGATGCCCACCTTCTCGGTCTTGCCGGTCAGGTTGTGGTGGCGTTCCTTGATGAAGGTCTCGGTGAGGCCAGTGACGGTGTTGATGCCGCCGTTGAGCCACATGGCGGTGTCGATGCAATGCGCCAGCAGGTCACCCGTCACACCCGAACCCGCAACGCCGACGTCGAGACGCCACAATCCCTGGCCGCCCTGCGGCAGGTCCTTGGAAATGGTCCAGTCCTGCAGGAACTTGGCGCGGTAGTGGAAGATCTTGCCGAGGCGCCCCTCGTCGATCAGCTGCTTGGCCAGCGTCACGGCGGGCACGCGGCGATAATTGTACCACACCATGTTGGGCACGCCGGCGCGCTCCACCGCCTCCACCATCCTGGCGGATTCGGCAGCATTGCGGCCCAAGGGCTTTTCGCACATCACCATCTTGCCGGCCTGCGCGGCGGCGATGGCGATTTCCATGTGCGTGTCATTGGGACTGGCGATGTCGATCAGGTCGATCGACGTGTCGTCAACCAGCCTGCGCCAGTCGGTGACGCTCGATTCATAGCCCCACTGATCGGCGAAATCCTTCGCTTTTTCGGCGTTTCGTGCACAGATCGTCTTGAGCACCGGCTTGTAGCCGAGATCGAAGAAGTGTGGCGCCTGGGAAAAGGCGTTGGAGTGGGTGCGGCCCATGAAGCCATAACCCACCATGCCGATGTTGAGGGACTTCTTCGCCATTTTCTCAGCCCTCCCAGCCATGCGCGTCGCGGACCTTGATCATCGTGGCGAGGATGTCGTTCCAGGTCTGCTGCTTCATCATCACGTCATTGGGGAACATGCAGCCGTCCCAGCAGATGTGCTTCATGGTCTTGGTGAGGCTGCCGTCCTTGTTCCTGAGCCACATCCCGGCATGCTTGACGATGTCGAGGCGGCCGTTGGGGTCGGTCACCATGCAATGGCGGCCGGTCTTGTCATGGTAGCCCATGCCCTTCACCGTGCCATCGTTCTGGGCGACGTGGAAATCGATGGTCCAGGGGCGCAGCAGGTCAGTCATCTTGACGAGTGCCGCATCGAGCTTGGCCTGGTCCTGCCAGTCGAAGCCCTCAGGCAGAAGTGCCGCTTCCGGCGCGTTGTAGCCCATGGTGTAGAGCAGCGTGTGGGCCATGTCGGCCTGGAAGCCGATGATGCCGGGGCGGTCGGTCTGCTCCAGCGTGTCGACCATCGCCTTCCAGCTGTGCATGCCGCCCCAGCAGATCTCGCCCTCGGCGGCCAGCCGCTCGCCGAAGTCCTTGGCGACGTCGCAGGCTTCGCGCCAGGTCTGGGCGATGAGCTTGGTGCTGGCGACGGGATCCTTGGCCCAGTCGGCAGGGCTCGATGCGGAATCGATGCGGATGACGCCATATTTGCGCACGCCGAGGTCACGCAGCGCCTTGCCGAGTTCGCAGGACTTGCGAACATTGGCGACGAACTTGGCGCGGTCCTCGGCCGAGCCCATGGCCGAGCCGCCACCGACGGGCGGCCAGACGGGGGCGACAATTGAGCCAATGGCGAGGTTGTGCCTGGAGGCCTTCTCCGCCAGCGCCTTGGCCTCGTCGGCGGTAAAGTCGATGTTGGTGTGGGGCGCGGCGTGGAAGATGTCGATGCCGTCGAACTTCACGCCATTGACTTGCGCCGCGGCGGTCAGGGCGATCATCGTGTCGAGGTCGATGGGCGGCTCCGAGTCCGGTCCCTTGCCGACGAGCCCAGGCCACATCGCATTGTGAAGCTTGGGAAAATTGTTCTTGCCCGCCATGTTACCTCCCACGCGGTTAGCTTCTTTTTTGTGATGCTAGACTCGAATCCGCCTTGCTGTCCAGAACTGTTATATTAGTATGACAGCCATGCCCGTGGACCTTACCACCCTTCGGCTCGACCGCTCCCGGCCCCTGCGCGACCAGATCTACCCCCTGGTGCGCGGGCTGATCCTCAGCGGCGTCATCAGGCCCGGCGAGGTGATCGACGAGAAGGCCATTGCCGCGCAATTGGACGTATCTCGCACCCCCGTCCGCGAGGCGGTGAAGCGGCTGTCGGACGAGCATCTGGTGGACGTGGTGGCGCAGTCCGGCACGCGCGCCTCCAGGATGGATCGCAGGGCCATCGAGGAATCCTTCCTCATCCGCCGCGCGCTGGAGATGGAGAGCGCCGCCCAGGCCGCCTCGCGCATGGCCCAGGAACACGCCGACCGCCTGCACGACATCCTCGCCCGCCACGAGCGCGCGGTGGAAAAGCGGCTCTTCGCGGAGGCCATCGCCCAGGACGACGCGTTCCACCACGCCATCACCGAGATCAGCGACCTGCCACGGCTGTGGAGAACCATCGAGATTTCCAAGGCCCAGCTCGACCGCTGCCGCCACATGATGCTGCCGCGCGCCGGGCAAGCGGAGGCAACGCTGGAACAGCATCGCGAGATCATCCGGGGCCTGAACAGCCGCGACCCCGCCAAGGCCGCCACCGCCATGAAGGCCCACCTCGATGCCGCCTATCGCAGCACGGTCGCCGTACTGGATGGGCCGGGGCTGGGATAGGCGCCCGGCGCCGCCGATTGCCATGGTGCGATGGGATTGAAGAAATGCTGGAACCGCCGGGGCTTGGCGGGCGTATAAAGCCTCATGAGCAAACTCGTGAGCAAGGCAGGACGCATGCTGGTCTATTTCGGTCTGGGACTGCTGGTTGCAGTCATCGGCCTCATCGGCTTCTGGTACGTGCAGACGCGGAACGTCGAGATCGCGCGCTATGAGGTGCTGCAGGCGGACGGCGCCATCGAACTGCGCGCCTACCCGCCGCTCATCGTTGCCGAAGTCATCCGCACCGGCAGCCGCGACCAGGCGGTGCGCGCCGGCTTCGGGCCGCTGGCGCGCTACATCTTCGCGCAGGAGCGCGGCGGCGAGAAGATCGCCATGACGGCCCCCGTGACGCAGACGTCGGAGGGCAGTTCATGGGTGGTGCGCTTCATCATGCCGTCGGGCTATACGCTCGACCGCCTGCCGAAGCCATCAGGCGCCGACGTGAAGCTCATCGAACTGCCGCCCGCCCGCCGCGCCACCATCCGCTTCAGCGGCTGGTGGTCGAATGAGCTGTTCGCAGAGAAGAACGCCGAGTTGCTGGCCTGGATGGCCAAGCGCGGGCTACAGCCGCTGGGAGAGCCCACCTTCGCCTATTACAATGATCCCTTCACGCCGGGTTTCCTGCGGCGGAACGAGATCCTGTATGAAATTCCCTAGCAGTCGTCACCCCGGCGAAAGCCATCAGGGAGCGAGCAGGCTAAGTGGCCGCACTCTTCGTCTTCCCATCGAGCGTCATCAGCGCGCCATAGAGTTCCGGCCTGCGGTCACGGAACACGCCCCAGCTCCTGCGCAAGTCGCTGATCATGTCGAGATCGAAGCTCGCGACTCGAACACCTTCCTCGCTGCGGTCCATCTCGGCGACTTTCTCGCCCTGATAGTCGGCGATGAAGGAGCGGCCATAGAAGATGTCGGAACGGCCGTCGGGTGCTGTCTCCCTGCCCACGCGATTGGAGGCCATGAGCGGCATGATGTTGGCCGCTGCATGACCCCGCATGCAGTTCTGCCAATGCGTTGATGAATCATAGTCGGGGTTCGGCGGCTCGGAGCCGATGGCGGTGGGATAGAGCAGGATTTCCGCGCCCAGCAGCGCCATGGCGCGCGCCGCTTCGGGGAACCACTGGTCCCAGCAGATGCCGAGCCCGATGCGGCCCACCGCAGTGTCCCAAACCTTGAAGCCGGTATCGCCGGGCGAGAAATAGAACTTCTCCTGGTAGCCGCGGCCATCCGGAATGTGGCTCTTGCGATAGATGCCGAGCTCGCGGCCATCGGCATCGACGATCACCGTGGTGTTGTAATGCGCGGTGCCAGCGCGCTCGAACACGCTGACGGGCAGCACCACGCCCAGCTCCTTCGCCAGCGCGGCGAAGCGCATCAGCGTCGGGTGGCGGTCAAGCTCCTCGGCCTGCTTCAGGAACTTCGCGTGCTGCTCGATGCAGAAATAGTCACCGTCGAAGAGCTCCTGCAGCAGGATGAGCCTGGCACCCTTCACGGCAGCTTCACGCACCAGGCGCTCGGCCTTGTCGCAGTTCTTCGTCCAGCTGTTTTCGGAGGCCATCTGGGTGATGGCGGCGGTAAGCATCGTCATGTCATTCAATCCTTCAGGCGGGCAACTTCACGGCGGAACGGCAGCGCGTCGCCGATGGGTGCGGTCTCCAGTTCCTCGGCATAACGATGGCCGGCATAGGTGGCCCAGGCGATTGCTGCCGGGGCATTGGCATCGCCGATGACCTTGACGGACGCGATACCGTTGTCAGCCCACTCCTCCTGGCGCGCCTTCAGCGCAAGGAACAGCCCGTCCTCCGGCAGGCGCGAAGTGACCATCACCACCGCATCGCAGCCGATGCGTTCGGGCTTGCCCGTATAGGTGCAGACGGCGGTCACGCCATCGCCCTCGACCGAGGCCAGCCCACGCGTCACACGTATGTTTACGCCGATGTCGAGAAGGCGCGCCTGGATGGTGCCCTGCTCCAGCGTGTTGAAGCTCCACTCCGCGACGCGCGAGGCAGGCGTGATGAAGGTGACCCTGCAGCCCTTCTGCACCAGCAGCTCCGCGAGCACGCTGCCCATGTAGTAATGGTCGTCGTCATAGACCAGCACCTCGCCAGAGGGCATGGCACCCGCCATCAGGTCGTCCGGCGTGAAGATCGGCATGGTCCCGGCCAACGGGATCGGCAGCAGATTGTAACGCGCGATCCCGTCGCGCCGCCAGCGCGCGCCGGTGGCAATGGCGATGTGCTCGAAGCCGAAGCCCAGCACGTCATCCGCTGTCAGTGCGGAGTCGCGGTAGATGTTGACGTTGGTCATCCTGGCGATCTGCCCGTGGCGATAGTCGCGCACGCGGGCCCAGGCATTGAGGCCAGGCAGCTTGCTCTCGCGCGTCACGCGGCCGCCCAGTTCGGCGGTGGCCTCGGCCAGGGCCACCTCATGGCCACGCAAGCCAACCTTGTGGGCAGCAGAGAGACCGGAGGGGCCAGCACCCACCACCAGAACCTTGGCGTCAGACTGTTTTGGCCTGATGGTTTCCGGGTGCCAGCCCTTGCGCCACTCTTCCATGAAGGAGGAGTTTTGCGTGCAGCGCGACAGCGACATGGTCATGTCGCCCGTCACGCAGATGTTGCAGCCGATGCACTCACGGATATCCTCGATGCGGCCTTCGTCGATCTTTTTCGGCAGGAAGGGATCGGCGATCGAAGGCCGCGCCGCGCCGATGAAATCCATCAGCCCCTGCTTCACCTGCCGCACCATCATGTCGGCGGAGGTGAAGCGGCCCACGCCAACCACGGGCTTTGGCGTCAGCTGCTTCAAGCCACGGATCAGGTCTTCCTGCGCACCTTCGGGCTTGAAGCGCGAGGTGCCGGAGCAGGCTTCCCACGTGCCATGCGCAAAGTCCCACAGGTCGGGAAGCTCGGCATGCATCGCCACCATGTCGCGCAGCTGCGTGTTGGAGAAGCCCTGCTCGCCGGCGAGTTCGTCGAGCGACAGGCGCACCGCGATGGCGCAGGTATCGCCCACCGCGTCGCGGGCGTCCGAAATCAGTTCCTTGAGCAGGCGCGAGCGATTCTCCAGCGAGCCGCCATATTCATCGCTGCGCTGGTTGGTACGTGGCGACAGGAAGTGCTGGATGACGCCAAAGCCATGCGCACCATAGAGGCAGAGGATGTCATAACCCGCGCGTTTCGCCCGCTTGTAGGCCAGCTTGTGCCAGTGGCGGAGGTTCTTGATGTCCTCCTTGTCCATGGCACGGGCCTGCACAGGGTCGCTGGTGAAGGTGAGGATGGGCGTGTGCGAGGGGGCGAGCGGCACCTCGCGCGTATAGAGGTTGGGGCCGTTGGCGCCGGAATAGGCAAGCTCGATGCCTGCCAGCGCGCCATTCGAGTGAATGGCATCCGCCATCTTCACGAGGCCCGGCATGTCGTCCTCGTCCCAGATGCGGAGCTCGATGAACGGCGTGATCTCGGAGCTGTGGTGGATCTCCACCTGCTCGGTGAAGATGACGCCCCAGCCGCCTTCCGACTTCACGCGCCGCATTTCGGCGGCAGCGGACGGGTCACGGTAGCCGCCGCCATTGCAATGCGGCACCTGGTAGAAGCGGTTCTTGGCGGTGACGGGGCCAATCCTCACCGGCTCGAACAGGATGTCATAGCGCGGGTCGCGCAGCTTCATGCCGCCAACGGGGCCTGAGCCATTATCCATCTTCTGTCACCTCCAAACGAAATCCCGGCGCCGGACCATGCCAGCGCGGCAGGGATCGAAGAAATAGATTATCGCATGATGGTGGATAGGAAATCGCAATTCGGCAGCGATGCCGTCGGGGGCCTAGCGCAGCGAGAAGACCTCGCCGGAATTCTCGGCAACGGCCTCGGCCGGGGCTGCCGTGGCAGGAGCGGCAGCGGCAGTCTTCACCAACGGAACGATCTTCACTGTGGCGACGCCCGTCGCGGTGATGCCCAATACCTTGGCGGCGCCATAGCTCACGTCGATGATGCGACTCTTGATGAAGGGCCCGCGATCATTGACGCGGACGATGACCGACTTGCCGGTCTTGAGATTGGTAACCAGCACGCGGGTGCCGAAGGGCAGGGTGCGGTGGGCGGCGGTGTAGCCGTTGGGGTTGAAACGCTCGCCGCTGGCGGTGCGGGCCCCGTGCTTGTAGTAGGAGGCCTTGCCGGTCTGGGCGGCGGCCTCCGCCTGGATTACGGACGTCGCTCCCATGAGCATGGCAAACGCCGCCACGGCGGCCCAACGCACTTGCTTCATCCCTCTGCACGCCCTGACTGTTTTCGTTGGCGGCGCACCATAGGCCGAAAAGGGGCAAGAATGTGTTAAGACTTACGCTGCGGCAATCATGCCGTCCAGCGCGATGGCGGGCCGCTTTCCGGCAACCAGATCGGCGGTGATGCGGGCCGCGCCATGGCTCATCGTCCAGCCCATGTGGCCCTGGCCAGTGTTGAACCACAGGTTCTTCATGAGCGAGGGGCCGAGGACGGGGGTACCCTCCGGCGTCATCGGCCTCAAGCCGGCCCAGTAGCTGGCCTTGCTCCAGTCCGCGCCATCCGGGAACAGCGTCTTCATGGTGGCGAGCATGGTCTCAAAGTCCTGCGGCTTGTGCTCGCGGCCGTAGCCGGAGAACTCGGCGGTGGCCGTCACCCGCACCCGGTCGCCCATGGGGGCGTAGGCCACCAGCGTCTCCTCGTCGACGCCGCCGATGGTGGGCGGGTTGTTGCGGCCCGCCATGGGGGCGGTGATGGCGTAGCCCTTGACTGGGTAGATGGGCAGGTCCTGCCCCAACTCGCGGGCGAGATGGGGGGAATAGACGCCGAGGCAAAGGACGATCGCGTCAGCCGTCTCGCGGCCCTTGTCGGTGACGACGGCGGCGATGCGGTCGCCCCCCTTCTCGAAACCGGTGACGGTGGTGGAGTACTTGAAGATGACGCCCTTTTTCTTGAGCCATGCCGCCATGTTCTGCGCGAACATGCGGCAGTCGCCACTCTCGTCATCGGGTGCGTAAAGCGCGCCGGCGAACGTCTCCTTCACCGGGGCCAGTGCGGGGTCTCGCGCCGCCACGCCGTCGCGGTCCAGCGTCTCGATGCGGCAGCCATTGTCGGAGAGGATGCGCGACTTGGCGGAGGCGGCCTTCAGCGCGGCTTCCGAGCGATAGAGGTAGATGAGGCCGCCGGTGCGGCCGTCATACTCGACGCCGGTGCGCTTCACCGTCTCGTGGAAGACGTCAAGCGAATAGGTGCAGAGCTTGACCTTGCGGGTGGTGTTGAGCGCCGCGCGTTCCGGCGTGCATTCCCCCCAGAAGCGCCACATCCATTTCCAGAAGCGCGGGTCGGTGGAGAACTTGAAGCGCAGCGCCTGGTCGCCCCGCCACAGGGAGCGCAGCAGGATCTTCGGCGCGGCCGGTGACGACCATGCGTAAGCATGGCCCGGCGCGAAAAGCCCGGCATTGGAGAAGGAGGTGAAATTCGCAGGCTCCGGCTCGCGGTCGATGACCGTCACCTCATGCCCGTCGCGGTTCAACTCATAGGCCGTGGTGATCCCGACGATCCCCGCCCCCAGCACCAGCGCCTTCATGTCCCTGCCCTTTTGATCTTCTGTTTCGGCAATGCTAGCAAGGCTTCACCATGGCTTCCACCACACATCCGCATGCCTTCCATTTCAACCGCGCAGTTGACAGCTACTGGGAGGCTTCCGCCGACCCGCTCGGGATCGAAACGCCACCGCTGAGGGCTGAGGAGTCCTGCGAGGTCGCCATCATCGGCGCGGGCTTCACGGGGCTCTCCGCAGCGCTCGAACTCGCGCTGCAGGGCGTCGACGTGCGCGTGCTGGAGGCGGGGCATGTGGGTTGGGGCGCCTCGGGCCGCAACGGCGGCTTCGCCTGCATCGGCTCGCACAAGCTGTCCTATCCCAAGATGATCAGCCGCTATGGGCTCGACGCCACGAAGCGGTATTACGAGACGATGCGCCAGTCGGTGGCGCTGGTGCGCGAGAACATCGGGCGTTTCAACATTGACGCCTGGGCCACCGGAGAAGGCGAGGTGACGCTGGCCCACCTGCCGAGCCGCGTGCAGGAACTGCGCGACGAACAGGCCTATCTCAGGCAGACCTTCGGTGACACGACGGAGTTCCTCTCGAAGGACGATCTCAAGGCACAGGGCCTCGACGGACCCGGCTTCTTCGCGGGCCTCAAGGGCAACGTGGGCTTCGGCGTCCACCCGCTGAACTATGTGCGCGGGCTGGCCCGTGCCGCCGCCGGGGCGGGCGCGAAGATCCATGGCCGCTCGCAACTGATCCGCTGGGAGGAGACAGGCGACGGCCACCGCCTGCACACGCAGGAAGGCCTGCTGAAGACAGGCCAGGTGATCGTCGCCACCAACGGCTATACGCCGGAGGATGTCTCGACGCGCCATGCCGGGCGCATCATGCCAGCCCTCTCCAGCATCGCCGTGACGCGCCCCCTCACGGACGCAGAGCGCCGCGCGCAGGGCTGGACGTCAGCCCTGATGGCCTATGATTCACGAAAGCTGCTGCATTATTTCCGGCTGTTGCCCAATGGCCGTTTCCTGTTCGGCGGGCGTGGCGGCACCAATGCCTCGGATGAAGGCGGCGATGCCTACCGCCCGGTGCTCCTCAAGGCCTTCGCCGAACTCTTCCCGGCCTGGGCAACGGTCGAGATCACGCATTACTGGCGCGGCTTCGTGTGCCTGAGCAATGACCTCGTGCCCTACATTGGTGCGCTCGATGAGAAGAAGACGGTGTGGACGGCAATTGCCTATCACGGCAATGGCGTTGCCATGGGCTCATGGAGCGGCCGCGCGGTGGCCCGCTTGCTCACAAAAAAGACGGCGCGCGAGGAGCTTTCGCCCGTGCTCACGCGCCGCCTGTCACGTTTCCCGCTGCCCGCATTCCGGCCCCTGTACTTGAAGGGCGCCTATGTCTGGTACGGCTGGGAGGATTCTCGCTAGTTAGTCGAGCGCTGCTTCGACCATGATCTCGACGTCGATGCCGGGAGCGGCAAGGGCAGCCTCGACGGTGGCGCGGGCCGGCGTCTGGCCCGGGACCACCCAGGCGTCCCAAACAGAGTTCATTTCGGCAAAGGTCGTGATGTCGGTGAGCCAGATGTTGGCCTTGATCACCTTGGTCTTGTCGGTGCCCGCTTCCTTGAGGGTCGCGTCGATCTGGGTGAGCACGTCCTTGGTCTGCTCGGCCACCGAGCGGCCCAGCGCCTTGTCCGGCGTGAAGCCGGCGAGATAGACCTTGTTGCCGTGGATGACGGCGGAGCTCATGCGCTTGCCGGGTTCGATACGCTTCAGTGCCATGTGGTTTTCTCCTTTAAGAATGGCTGGTGTTTAGCGGCCTTTTGCCACCGCATCAATCACGCTGAGCAACACCCGCGGCAGCGTGTCGAACGCATAGGGGGCATGCAGCCGTTCCTGCCAGTGGTGGTAGTCCCGCCCCCAGGGGCCGATGTTGATGCAGGGGTATCCGGCGGATTGGGGCATGGTGAAGCTCGAACCCCAGATCGGCGTATTGGCGGCACAGGCGGAAAGATCGCCCGAGGCCTGCCCGAGGAAGCTCATGTCCGAAATGCCGGGGAAATAGCGCAGGCTCGCCAGGCCATGTGCCGCGCAGGCCGCGACGATCGCATCTTCGAGGGTGCCATCCGACAGCGCCACTGCCGGGTAGGGGATGGAGCCGAAGCCCATGACCACCGCGGGGCCCGCCAGCCCCGAGGCCTGCCACACGGCGGACGTCACCAGCTTGGCGCGCTCGGGCAGGTCGAGGCCGTCATGCGCCGCCACCTCGGCGGCGATGCGGGCGACGTCATGGTGGGGGACGCGTGCTGCAACTTCGGCATAGCTCATCACCGGAATGTCGCGCGTGAGCTTGCGCGCGGCGCGCGCCATGGCGCGGCGGCCCAGCATCAGCGAGATGTCGAACACCTCCCCGGCCGAGCGGCGGTGCTGCAGGGTGTTCCAGTAGAGCCAGCTCTGCGCCGGCGTGGTGACGTTGTAGCCTGACTTCAGGTCCTTGGCATGCAGTGCCGTTGGCGGTGCCGCATGCTCCGCGCCGCTGGTCTCGGCAAGCTCAGGCGCCAGCTCGAATTCGGTCAATAGCTCCGCCGCGAGATAGGCGGCGTTCGCGCCATCCTCCGGGTAGCAGGCATGCGTCTCCTTGCCGATGACGAAGGCAGTGATGAGCTGCTTGCCAACCGAGCCCAGCGCCACGCTGCGGCCCACCGCACCATCGCCCTGGTCGGAGATCGCATCGAGGTTGATCACCAGCGCGATGTCGAGATCATGCTCCTTGGCCACCTGCAAGAGCATCGGCGCGGCAGCGCGCGCACCCGCCGAGCGTTCCTCCTCATCCGCGACGCCGAGGAACAGCAGGCTGGCATCGCCCGTATAGGCCTCCATCGCCGCGAGCCCTGCAGCGAGCCCCGCCTTCATGTCGAGCAATCCGCGGCCAGGGAGGAACTCACCCGACTCGAAATCGGCCAGCGCCAGCGGATTTTCACCCGTGCGGCGGAGGCGTGCCACGATCTCCGGCAGCAGTCGCTCGGCGGAGAAGGCCAGGGGTTCCAGCGCGCCGTAATCATTGACCGGCACCACGTCGAAGTGGCCCGTCAGCACGATGGTTTGGCGGCTGCGGCCCCGCTTCAGCGCGAAGACATTGCTGCGCGGGTCCTTCGGAATGGTGGTGGTCCACACCTCGTCGAACTGGTCGAGATAACGTGCGAGCTTCGGCGCGAAGCCCGCTTCGTCAGCCGAACCGGTGACCGAGGGCCAGGAAGTGAGCGTGAGCGCAATCTGCCGCGCCCGCGCCGCGATGTCGTTCCTCACGCCAGCTTGCCGTCATAGGCGAGCACGGCGTTGAGCAGCACCTGCGAACCAGCACCACATTCCTCCAGCGTCGTCGACTCCGCCTCATTGTGCGAGATGCCACCCAAACAGGGCACGAAGATCATGGTGGTGGGGGCAACGCGCGCGATATAGGCCGCATCGTGGCCCGCACCCGACGCCATCTCCCGCGTCGAATACCCCGCCTGCTTGGCACCCTCGCGCACACAGTCGATGAGCGGAGCGGCGAACTTCACGGCAGGCGAGATCCAGATGCGCTTTTCCTCCACCGTGACGCCGGTCTCGGCGGCGATCCTTGGCAGTGCCGCCTGATACTGGGCTTCCATCCTGTCCAGCACCTTTTCGTCCGGATGGCGCAGGTCGACGGTGAAGAACACTTCGCCCGGAACGACGTTGCGGCTGTTGGGGCGGTTCTCGAGAAGGCCCACCGAAGCCACGCCCGGCAGGTTGCTCATGCCAACTTGATGGATGGCCTCGATCATGCGAGCAGCCCCGAGCAGCGCGTTCTTGCGCAGGCCCATGGGTGTGGCCCCCGTGTGCGACTCTTGCCCCGTCACCGTCACCTCGTACCAGCGCATGCCCTGCACGCCGGTGACAACGCCAATCATCCTGGATTCAGCCTCAAGGATCGGGCCCTGCTCGATGTGCAGCTCGAACATGGCCTGGAACGCAATGTCGCCCGCCTTGGCTTTGCCCTTGTAGCCGATGCGCTCCAACTCATCGCCGAGCTTGATGCCCTGCCGGTCCTCGCGACTGTAGGCGAAGTCGGTGGTGAAGACGCCAGCATAGACGCCCGAACACAGCATGGCGGGCGCAAAGCGCGAACCTTCCTCGTTGGTCCAGTTGACGATCATGATGGGGGCATTGGTCTCGTAGCCCATGTCCACGAGCGTGCGCATCGCTTCGAGCGCGCCCAGCACGCCGAGCACGCCGTCAAACTTGCCGCCTGTCGGTTGCGTATCAAGGTGCGAGCCCATGGCGATGGGCGCCAGGTCCTTGCGCTTGCCGGGACGGGTGGCAAACATGTTGCCGACCTCATCCACTTCCACCGTGCAGCCCAGCTTCTCGCATTCGGCCTTGAACCAGTCGCGCACCTTCTTGTCCTCATCAGACACGGTGAGGCGCTTGATGCCACCCTTGGGCGTGCCGCCGAAGGCTGCGGTGTCCATCAGGCTGTCCCACAGGCGCTGCGGGTTGATGGTGAGGTTGGTCCTGGACGTCATTTCAAACTCCTTCAAATCACATGCGCGGCTTGGCCCTGGCGAGATGCGGCGCATGCAGCGCGAGATCCGCCGCGCCCAGCCTGGAGGCCGCCGTGCTGTTCTGGTGCCAGTAGGGGTAGAGGAGCGGCAGCAGGCTCACGTCGTCGATCTGCTGCAGTTCCTCAGCCGTGAGCGTCAACGCGGCTGCAGCGAGATTGTCCTTCAGCTGCGCTTCGGTGCGCGCGCCGACGATGATGTTGGCCACGCCAGGCCTTCCGCCAAGCCACGCGAGAGCGATCTGCGCGGCGGAAACACCGCGCGCGTCACCGATCTTCACCAGCGTGTCGATGATGGCATAGAGGCGGTTCTCGTCGCGGATCGGCGGCTCGCCCCAGCCCGCGATATGGCGCGAGATGTCAGGCGGTGGCGCATTGCGCCGGAACTTGCCCGATAGGAGGCCGCCCGCGATGGGGCTCCACACCTGCACGCCCACACCCTGGTCGAGGCCCAGCGGGATCAGCTCATACTCCGCCTCGCGTGCTTCCACCGTGTAGTGGATCTGTTGGCAGACGAAGCGCTGCAGGTTGTGCCGCTCCGACGCCATCAGGCATTTCATGATGTGCCAGGCGGAGAAGTTGGAGCAGGCCACGTAGCGCAGCTTGCCGTGCTTCACCAGCGTGTCCAGCGCCTCCATCGTCTCCTCGACGGGGGTCGAGCCGTCCCACTGGTGGAGGTAGTAGATGTCGATATGGTCGCGCTGGAGCCGTCTCAGGCTCGCCTCGCATTGCTCGATGATGTGGAAGCGTGACAGCCCCACCTCATTCGGCCCCGGCCCCATGGTGAAGCGCACCTTGGTGCCCACCAGAATCTGGCTGGAGCGGCCCTTCAGGATTTCGCCCACCGCCTCTTCCGAGCGCCCGGTCGAATAGACGTTGGACGTGTCGATGAGGTTGACGCCATGATCGAGCGCCACGTCGACGAGGCGCGTGGTTTCAGCGAGGCCGAGGCTACCGACCTTTTCGAAGAAGCCGGTGCCGGCGAAGTTCATGGTGCCGATGGCGTGGAGCGAAACCTTGAGGCCGGAGCGGCCGAGCTGGCGATATTCCATGTCAAAACCCCTTCATGAGGCCCAGCACGCTATCAGGCGCCTGGGCCCCCGTCATCCCCGGACCCGTCCTTGGGCCATGTGATGAAGAAGGTGTAGACCGCATATCCGAGCATGCCTGCGGCGATCGCGATCCACAGTCCGGAGTTGGCCTGCCAGATCTCGAAGCCAAGCCATAGCGCGATGGACACAACCATCGCCACCCGCACCCACAGGGGCTTGTAGAAAGGGTGCTTCTGCTCGTCCTTGAACATCAGTTGCCGTCGATCTCATTGCCCATGATGGCCAGGGCCTGCTGGTAGACACTGGCGGCGTTCCAGCCCTGCAGCGCCACGAAATTAGGTTCGCCCGGGCGGTAGCCCGCCCCCGGTCGCCAGCCGTGGCCGCGAAGGTAATTGGCGGTCGAGGCCAGCGCATCTGCCTTCTCATTGAGATTGATGCCGCCGCCGTCGATGGAGGAACCGAACAGCAGCACATTCTTGGGCAGGAACTGCGTCTGCCCCACCTCGCCATGCATCGCGCCCGTGGAGGAGGACGAGAGCACGCCCCTGTCTACCAGCGTCAGCGCGGCGATCAGCTGCTCGCGGAAATAATCCGGGCGGCGGCAGTCATAGGCCAGCGTCGCCACGGCGGAGATGGTGTCCTGGTGGCCCATGTAGGTGCCAAACGCCGTCTCCATGCCCCAGATGGCGATCAGCGGGCCTGCCGGCACGCCATATTTCTTCTCGATCTTCTTGAACAGGGCAGCGTTCTGCGCCTTCTTCTTGCGGCCCTGCGCCACGATGGTGGCAGCCCCGCGCTTTTCCATGAAGGCATCAAGCCCGAGCTTGAAGGAATGCATGTTGCGGTCGGCCTTGATGGTGGCCGTGGCATAGCTGGTGCCAGCCAGTGCCGCGAGCCCGCGCGGGCCCACGCCCTGCGCCCGGGCCGCCGCCGCATAGGACGCCTTCCAGGCATCGAAGCCGGCCCCGGTCTTGCCGCAGGACGCCGCCATGGCGGGCGCTGCAAGCCCCAGCATCAGGAAAAGACAAAGCACGATCCGCCGCATCTCAAGCTCCCCGTTTCGATTCGGACCCAAACACTGCCATTACAATTTCAGGCTGTCACGGCACGATATCGGGCCTGGCCACCGGCTTGGGCTGCGTCAGCCCTTTCCAGATGGCGTTCGCCACATTGACGGGTGCATTGGGCTCGCGGCGGACGAATTCGCCGTCGCCAGGCTTGGCCCGCATGTCGCCTTCATGCCAGGCGATGCGCCCGCGCGAGAACACGGTGCGCGGCACGCCGGTGCAGGTATAGCCCTCGAACACGTTGTATTCGATGCGCGAGACCTGCTTCTTGGCGGTGATGGTCTTGGTGGCCTTGGGGTCCCAGATCACGAGGTCGGCGTCCGAGCCCACCATCACGGCACCCTTCTTCGGATACATGTTGAGGATGCGCGCAATGTTGGTGGACGTCGCGGCGACGAACTCCTCCTTGGTCAGGCGGCCCGTATTGACGCCGGCATTCCACAGCACCGGCAAGCGGTCTTCGAGGCCGCCCGTGCCGTTGGGGATCTTGGTGAAGTCGCCGATGCCATTGCGCTTCTGTGCAACCGTGAAGGAACAGTGATCTGTGGCGACCACCGACAGCGTGCCCGACTGCAGCCCCGCCCACAGCGAATCCTGGTGCTTCCTGTTGCGGAAGGGCGGGCTCATCACGCGGCCCGCCGCATAGTCCCAGTCCTTGTTCTGGTATTCGCTGTCATCGAGCACGAGATACTGCACCAGCGGCTCGCCGAACACGCGCTGTCCGGCCTGCTTGGCACGCCGGATGGCGTCATGCGTCTGCTCGCAGGAGACGTGCACGATGTAGAGCGGGCAGCCCGCCATGTCGGCGATCATGATGGCGCGGTTGGCGGCCTCGCCCTCTACTTCCGGCGGGCGCGAATAGCTATGGCCCTCGGGGCCGGTGACGCCGCGTGCCAGAAGGTCGGCCTGCATGCGCGCCACCACATCGCCGTTCTCGGCATGGACCAGCGGAAGGGCACCCAGCTGCGCGCAGCGGCGGAAGGAATTGTAGAGCTCGTCGTCATTCACCATCAAGGCGCCCTTGTAGGCCATGAAGTGCTTGAAGGTGTTGATGCCATAGGTCTTGACCACGGTTTCCATCTCGTCGTGGATCATGGGCGACCACTGCGTCACCGCCATGTGGAAGGAATAATCCGCGCAGGCCTTCTCGGCCTTGTGCCGCCACGCCTGGTAGGCGGCGAGCATCGATTCGCCCGGTGCGGGGATGCAGAAGTCGACGATCATCGTCGTGCCGCCGGACAAGCCTGCCTTGGTGCCCCACTCGAAGTCATCGGCGGAGACCTTGCCCATGAACATCAGTTCCATGTGGGTGTGCGGATCGATGCCGCCCGGCATGATGTAGCAGCCGCCCGCATCGATGACCTCGGCACCTGTTGGCGCATCGAGCTTTGCCCCGATGGCGACGATCTTGCCGCCGTCGATCAGCACGTCGGCGCGCTGCGAATGGTCATGGTTCACGACGGTGCCGCCGCGGATCAACGTGCTCATGGCTGCTCTCTCCCTAACGATACGCAAAGAAACAGGGCCTTCTCCGGTGAAGGAGAAGGCCCCTGCTTGTTACATGCCCTTAGCCTTGTCGGTCACGACAGAGGTCCACGCACCTTCCGGCTTCTTGGAGATGACCGGGTCGGAACCGCCCTTCATGAGGGTGGCCACGGTACGATCCGCGGCGGCGACGTCGAGCGTGCCGTCGGAGCCGGCGGTGAGCTTGTTCACCTCTTCCATCATGCGCTTCTGGTGCTCGATGGTCTGGGCGCCGGAGGCATCATTGTCGATGACGATCTGGGCCGCTTCATCGCCATGTTCGCGGGCATAGTCCCAGCCCTTTTCCGAAGCCTTGACGAACTTCGCCATGGTCTCGACGAAGGCGGGGTCCGCCAGCTTGCCTTCGAGCACGTAGAGGCCGTCTTCGAGCGTGGCAACACCCTGGTCCTCATACTTGAAGGTGATGAGCTCTTCCGGCTTCATGCCGGCTTCGATCAGCTGCCAGTATTCGTTGTAGGTCATGGTCGAGATGCAGTCGGCCTGCTTCTGCAACAGCGGGTCGACGTTGAAACCCTGCTTGATGACAGTGACGCCATCGGCACCGCCCGTGGTGGGCAGGCCGAGCTGGCTCATCCACGACAGGAAGGGATATTCATTGCCGAAGAACCACACGCCCAGCGTCTTGCCCTTGAAGTCCGCCGGGGTCTTGATGCCGGTGTCGACGCGGCAGGTCAGCATCATGCCCGACTTGGCGAAGGGCTGCGCGATGTTGACGACGGGCGAGCCCTTCTCGCGGGTGGCGAGCGCAGACGGCATCCAGTCGACGACCACGTCGGCGCCGCCGCCGGCCAGCACCTGCTGCGGGTTGATGTCCGGGCCGCCCGGCAGGATCGTCACGTCGAGGCCGGCATCCTTGTAGAAGCCCTTGGCGGCGGCCACGTAGTAGCCGGCGAACTGCGCCTGGGTCACCCACTTCAGCTGCAGTTTCACGGCTTCGGCCATGGCGGCCGAGCCGCTCACCAGCAGCGCGCCCGCGGCCGCTGCGGCCATCAGAAATTTCTTCATCTTCCCTGTCTCCTCCAGTTTGTTGACGTCATTCGCCGCCTACTTGCGGTAGGACGGATGCCAGAAGGTCACCCGGCGTTCGAGGAACACCAGGAGACCGTAGAAAGCCGAACCCGTGATGGCAGCCACCGCGATCTCGGCCCAGACCATATCCAACCCCAGTCTGCCAACTTCCGTCGAGATGCGGAAGCCCATGCCGACGATCGGCGTGCCGAAGAATTCGGCAACGATGGCGCCGATCATGGCAAGGGTTGAGTTGATTTTGAGCGCATTGAAGATGAAGGGCATGGCGGCGGGCAGCCTGAGCTTGACCAGCGTCTGCCACCAGGAGGCGCCATAGCTGCGCATCAGGTCGCGCTCCAGGTGGCCGGAGGCCTGGAGGCCCGCCACCGCGTTCACCAGCATGGGAAAGAAGGTCATGACCACCACCATCGCCGCCTTGGACGGCCAGTCGAAGCCGAACCACATGACGAGGATGGGGGCGACGCCAACGATGGGGAGTGCGGCCACCAGGTTGCCGAGCGGCAGCAGCCCACGCTTCAGAAAGGGAATGCGGTCGCACAGCAGCGCTGCAAGGAAGCCCGCCAGCGAGCCGATGAACCAGCCGGGGATGACGGCGCGGATCACCGTCTGCACGAAGTCCACCCACAGGATGGGCAGCGAGGCGTTGAGCTTGGTCCAGATGTCGGAGGGGGCGGGCAGCAGCACCGCGGGCACGCCGAAGCCCTTGACGATCAGCTGCCACAGGATGAGCACGCCGAGGCCGAACACCGCGGGGTAGAGAATATCTGTGAAGCGCAAGCGGGTCACGGCTTCTCCCCCATGCGGCGGAGCGTGAAGCGCTCGGCGACGCTCACCAGCCACACCAGTGCGGCGGCGAGGAAGGACCCCATGAACAGCGCCGCCCAGATCTGCACCGTCTGCCCGTAGTAGGAGCCCTGCAGCAGCCTGGCACCGATGCCGGCGATGGCGCCGGTCGGCAGTTCACCCACGATGGCACCGGTAAGCGCGATGGCCACCGCCACCTTCAGCGAGGTGAACAGGAACGGCACCGAGGCGGGAAACCGCAGCTTCCACAGCACTTGGCTGGTGGAGGCGTGATAGGTGCGCATCAGGTCGAGCTGCGTCGTCTCGGGCGACGTCAGGCCCTTCACCATGCCGATGGTGACGGGGAAGAAGCAGAGATACATCGAGATCAGCGATTTTGGCACCAGCCCCGTAAAGCCGATGGAGCCCAGCACCACGATGACCATGGGCGCGATGGCGAGGATGGGAATGGTCTGCGAGGCGATGATCCACGGCATCAGGCTCTTCGCGAGGAACTTGACATGCACGATGGCAATGGCAAGGGCGATGCCCAGCAGCGAACCCAGCACGAAACCGAGCAGCGTGGAGGAGAGCGTGATCCATCCGTGATAGAGCAGCGACTTCACCGACCACGGCGCCACCGTGAACACGCTCTTCCACAGTTCCTGCGCAATCTGGTGCGGTGCGGGGATCACCGGGCGGGCATCGTTCCACGAGAAGGACAGGATGTTGGAGAGCCCGCCGCCCGCCGCCTCGATCTTCGGCCCGGTGATCACCCAGTTCATGGGGATCGCGGCAAGATACCAGGCGAGCAGGATGCACAGGCACACGACCGTCACGGGGACGGCATTGCCCGTCTCGCGGGCGACAGGCCGCGCGGCGATGGCGGGTGCGGCGCTCACTCAGTCCTCATAGCTGTGGCCGGCCTTCAGCCCTTCGCGCACCCGGTGCGCAAGCTTCAGGAACTCCGGCGTCTCGCGAATGTCGAGGGTGCGGTTGCGCGGCAGGTTGGTCTCGATCACGTCGATGATGCGGCCGGGACGCGGGCTCATCACCACGATCTTGCTCGACAGGAACACCGCCTCCGGAATGGAGTGGGTGACGAAGACGACGGTCTTCTTCGTGCGGTCCCACAGTTCGAGGAGTTGCTGGTTCAGCTTGTCGCGCACGATCTCGTCGAGGGCACCGAAGGGCTCGTCCATCAGCAAGAGCTTGGGGTCGAAGGCGAGTGCGCGCGCGATCGACACGCGCTGCTGCATGCCGCCTGACAATTGCCAGGGATATTTCTTCTCGAAGCCCTTGAGGTTCACGCGCTCGAGATTCCTGGCAATGCGTTCAGGCGCATTGTCGAACCCCATGATCTCCAGCGGCAGCCCGACGTTGCGCTCCACCGTGCGCCAGGGATAGAGGGCGGGCGCCTGGAACACATAGCCATAGGCGCGCTTCAGCCGCGCCTCCTGCGGGGTCATTCCGTTGACGGTGATGGTGCCCGAGGTTGCCTGTTCGAGGTCGGCGATAACGCGCAGCAGCGTGGTCTTGCCACAACCCGACGGGCCGATGAAGGAGACGAAATCGCCGTCCTCCACCTCCAGATTGACCTTGGACAGCGCATAGACCGGCGCGTCCGCCGTCTGGAACACGAGGCTCAGCTCGCGCGCCGAAATGACCGGGCCCGCCAACTCCGCTCCTCCCTCAGGTTCAATGTTGCTTGTGCGAAGGCTATCCGCTCTTGACCAAGTGATCAAGAATTAACAAGGTGGGTCCATGGGCGAAGCCAAGACAATCCCCCGGAAAACCCGCATCCAGGCCCAGAACGAGGAACTGATCCTCAAGGCCGCCCTTGAGGTGTTTTCGGCCTATGGCTTCCGCGGGGCCACGGTGGACCAGATCGCCACCGGCTGCGGCCTGTCGAAGCCCAACCTGCTCTATTACTTCCGCCGCAAGGAAGACATCTATGTCGCGGTGCTGGAACACACCCTGCACGACTGGCTGGAACCGTTGAGGAGCCTCGATCCGGCGGGGGTGCCAATCGCCGAGATCACCCGCTACATCCGCACCAAGATCAGGCTGTCGCGCGACAACCCCAAGGCGTCGCGCCTCTTCGCCAACGAGATCCTGCATGGCGCCACGGCCATCGGCGGTTATCTCAAGGGCCCGCTCAAGGAGCTGGTGGACGAGAAGGCCGCCATCATCCAGGGCTGGATCACCGAGGGAAAGCTCAACGCCGTCGATCCCCACCATTTGATCTTCGCCATCTGGGCGACGACGCAGCACTACGCCGACTTCGAACCCCAGGTGCAGGCCGTGGTCGGGGGTGCGCCGGAGGTGATGGCCAAGGCCGAAGACACGCTGACGAAGCTGTTCGTCGAAGGCCTGCGGCCGAGGTCCTGACGGCTGACAATGCCGTCATCCCGGCGAAAGCCGGGACCCAGCTTTCCCGAGGTTTGTTGCCCAAAGCGGGGCCCCGGCTTTCGCCGGGGTGACGGTCATGAGGGTTTACATTGCCGGCGCATAATCCGCTCCGTTCACCGTGGCGGGCCTTCCGTCGAGGTGCAGCGCCGTCACGCGTTCGGGCGTCTCGGCAATCACACGCCCGCGCCTCACCACTTTCAACCGGGTAGCTTTGAGCCTGAGCGCCTCCACCGGGCTTTTCGCCTGCAGCACCACGAAATCGGCATTGCAGCCCTTCTCCAGGCCATAGCCCTCGAGGTGCATGGCCTTGGCCGGGTTCACCGTCACCGCGTCGACGGCCCAGGCCATCTGCTCCTGGTTGGTCATCAGCCCCACATGGATGCCCATGGAGGCCGCCTCCAGCATGTCGCCCTGGCCCAGCGGGTACCACGGGTCCATCACGCAATCATGCCCGAACGAGACGTTGATTCCGGCGGCGCGCAGTTCCGGCACGCGCGTCATGCCGCGGCGCTTGGGGTAGGTGTCATGGCGCCCCTGCAGCGTGATGTTGATGAGCGGGTTCGGCGTTGCATGAAGCCGCGCCTCCGCCATCAGCCCGATCAGCTTCGAGGCGTAGTAATTGTCCATCGAATGCATGGAGGAGAGATGCGAACCGACAACGCGACCCTGCATTCCCAGCCGCTGCGTCTCGCACACGAGGGTTTCGACATGGCGCGACATCGGATCATCCGTCTCGTCGCAATGGATGTCGACGAGCAGACCGCGCGCCGCCGCGATCTCGCAGAGTGCCGTCACGCTGCGTGCACCGTCCGCCATGGTGCGCTCGCCATGAGGAATGCCGCCCACCACGTCCACCCCCATATCGAGCGCACGCTGAAGATTCGTCCTGGCATGCGGGTCGCGGTAGAAGCCATCCTGCGGGAAGGCCACCAGCTGCAAATCGATATAGGGCTTGATGCGCTTCCTCACCTCGAGCAGCGCCTCGACGCCGAGCAGCCGGTCGTCGCACACATCCACATGGGAGCGGATGGCGAGCAGGCCCTGTGACACCGCGAGATCGCAATAGCGCATCGCGCGCTCGATCAGCGCATCATGCGTCAGGATTGGCTTCAACTCGCCCCACAGCCTTATGCCTTCGAGCAACGTGCCCGACTGGTTGTAGCGCGGCATGCCGAGGGACAGCGTCGAGTCCATGTGGAAGTGTGCATCGACGAAGGGCGGCAAGACGAGGTAGCCTTTGGCGTCGATCACCTCCCGCGCGTCGCCCTTGATGGATGGCGACACCTCGGCAATCCTGCCGCCCACGCAGGCGATATCCACCTGGCGGCCATTCGCCAGCACTGCGTTCTTCACCAGTAAGTCGATCATGTTGCCCCTCGGATTTTCGGGGAGAGTAACCTCACTCTGTGCCGTCATGCCACCCCCATGTTCACCTTCGCCGGGCTTGACCCGCGATCCTCTCTGGCGCCGCCAAAAAAGATGCCCGGGCCAAGCCCGGGCATGGTGAAGGTGAGAGCAGCCACGCAGCCTCAGGCCAGCTTCTTCAGCTCCGCCAGGATCGCCGCACCCATCTGCGTTGTGGTCGCATTGGCAGGCTGATCACCCGCAATGTCCTTCGTGCGGATGCCCTTGGCCAGAACAGCCGAGATTGCATGGTCCAGCTTGTCGGCCCATTCGCCAAGGCCCAGCGAGTAGCGCAGCGCCATGCCGAAGGAGGCGATCATGGCGATGGGGTTGGCAGCCCCCGTACCGGCGATGTCGGGTGCCGAGCCATGCACCGGCTCGTAGAGCGACTTGCGGCGTCCGGTCTTCGCGTCGGGTGCCCCGAGCGAGGCCGAAGGCAGCATGCCGAGCGAACCCGTGAGCATCGCCGCCACGTCGGAGAGCACGTCGCCGAACAGGTTGTCGGTGACGATCACGTCATACTGCTTGGGCCAGCGCACCAGCTGCATGGCGCAGTTGTCAGCGAGCACATGCTCGAGCTGGATCTCGGGATACTCCGCGGCATGGATGCGGGTGACCACCTCGTTCCACAGCACGCCGGTCTTCATCACGTTGCGCTTCTCGGCGGAGGAGACCTTCTTCTTGCGGGTGCGTGCGAGCTCGAAGGCAACCCGGCTGATGCGCTCGATCTCGTAGGTCTCATAGACCTGCGTGTCGATGCCGCGCTTCTGGCCATTGCCAAGGTCGGTGATGGTCTTGGGCTCACCGAAATAAACACCACCCGTCAGCTCACGGACGATCAGGATATCGAGCCCTTCGACCACCTCGCGCTTGAGGGAAGACGCATCGGCAAGGGCCGGGTAGCAGATGGCCGGGCGCAGGTTGGCGAACAGGCCCAAGTCCTTGCGCAGGCGCAGGAGGCCAGCCTCGGGACGTACGTCATAAGGCACCTTGTCCCACTTCGGGCCGCCGACGGCGCCAAAGAGGACTGCGTCCGACGCCATGGCCTTGGCCATGTCGGCCTCGGAAATCGCCTGGCCATGCGCGTCATAGGCGGAGCCACCGACGAGGCCGCGGTCGACCTCGAACTTGGCGATACCTTCCGCATTGAACCAGGCGATGATCGCCTCGACTTCCTTCATCACCTCCGGGCCGATGCCGTCGCCAGGAAGCAGGAACAGATTGTAGCTCGCCATGAGAAAACGCCCCGATTGCTTGAAATCGGGGCGATGGGTAGCGGCTTAAGACCCTGGAGGCAAGTATCTATTAGACTGGCTGCACCCGCACCACACGGAAGGTCCGCAAGTCCTCGTCCTCGCGGATCGAGACATATTCGCCCACCTTGAAGACATGGTCGCCGAAGCGATAGCCCGACTCGTCGTCCTCTTCGTCGGACGCGATGTCATAATGGAAGGCCCAGCTGCCGCCGCCCTTGCGGATCAGGTGGCCGACGTCGTCCGCCTCGCCCGGCCGGAAGCGCACCACGCGGCAGTTGGCGCGGCGCTTGTGCCATTCGTCGGCGTCGATCTTGCCGTTCCCGTCCAGCGGGGCCGCGAACTCATAGCCGATAGCATTGGAGCCCTCGGGATGGTCGTGGTCGCGGGCCAGTTCGAGACGGATCTTGGTCAGCATTCGGTTCTCCTCAGTGAGACATCAGCACAGGGCAGACAAGGCGGTTTAGCACGAACCGCGTGGCGCCCCCGAAAATGAATTCAGCCAGCCGACTGTGGCCATAGGCCCCCATGACGATCAGTCCGGCACCCGCATCCTCGGCACAGCGCATCAGTGCCTGGCCCTCGTCCTGGCCGTCGGTGGGATAGCCCTGGGCTTCCGCCGTCACGCCATGGCGCGCCAGGGCTTCGGCGAGGTCGGCACCCGCCACGCTGCCGCGCAGGCTCGGGTCCTTCTGCGGGTCGATGCGCACCACGCGCACCTTGGCGGCCTTCTTCAGCAGTGGCAGCGCATCAAAGGTGGCGCGCGCCGCCTCCCGCCCGCCATCCCAGCCGATGATCACCTCGGTCAGCGACACCGCCGCCCTGCCCTTAAAGGGCAGCACGATGACCGGCCGCCCGAGCCCCATCACCACCTGCTCGACGAAGTCGCTCTCGACGCCGGTGATCTCCGCCGGATTGGTGGCGGAGACGATGACGAGGTCGGCCACGCGGCCTGCGGCAACCACCTCATCGGCGATCACCGGGGTGCGAGAGTCGACCTGGTGGAAATCATGTGACAGGCCCTCGCGCTGCATCGCGTCCTCGAAGGCCTGCTTCACGCGGGCGCCATTATCCTTGAAATAGCTGCGGTTGCCCTCAAACACCTGCGGAGCGGCCTCGAAGCCGACCGATGGGTAGACCTGCACGGCAGGCACCACATAAAGGCCGGAGACGTGTGCGCCGGTCTCGCGGGCCAGCGTCACGGCAGCGGCCACCAGTTCGGAGAGGCGGCTGACTTCATTGAGGGAGACCAGGATTGTCTTGTAACTCATCGCTTCATCCTCTCGGTTCAGTGTGAGTTATGGATAGGATGGCAGGACGGGTCCTTGACCCCGATCAATGCCGGTGGCTGTCCTGTCCGGCAGTCTGTGCAAGACGGTCGAGGTCCGGCACCATGATCAGCCGGTTGGTGCTGAGGCGCACGACGTTGGAGGTCTTGAGGCGGGTCAACTGGCGGCTCACCGTCTCGATGGTGAGGCCGAGGTAATCGGCGATGTCGGAGCGGGTGAGCGGAAGTTCGAAGGCCGCAGCACCTTGGTTGGCCTTGTGCACGCAGCCCGTCAGCATGCTGCGCCGGGCCAGCATGTAGAGGAAGCTCGCCACCTTCTCCTCCGCCGTCTTGCGGCCGAGCAGCAGCATCCAGTCGCGCGCCGCGTCGAGCTCGTCCAGCGTGTGCTGGAACAGGCGCTGCTGCAGACCGGGATATTCCCCCACCAGCCGCTCGAAGGCGGCATTGGGGAAGGTGCAGATCTCGACATCGGTCGCCGCTTCCGCCGTGTACGGATTATTCTTGGAATAGGCGCGGCCCAGGAAGTCCGGCGCGAAGAGCAGGCCGACGATCTGCTGGCGGCCATCCGGCAATGTCTTGGTCAGCTTGATGGCGCCCGAGATGACGTTGGCAAAGAAGTCGACCGGTTCCTCGTCCGAGATGATGGTCTGTCCGGCAGGCACCTTCTTGCGGTGTGCGATCTGCGCCAGCTTTTTCACCTGCACATCGTCCATGGCGCCGCAGACGGCCTGATGACGCACGGAACAGTGGTCGCAACGTTGCATCACGTCGGGTAGGGTGCTGGTGGGCGTCCCGTGCATGGCTGTCAGCCTAGCCTGCCTTCGGGTCAGCGGCAAGCACTCGTCCCGGCTGTTCATTACCCTGCGGCGAGGCGTGCACAACTCGCTCGCGAAGTCTGGTCCTATTCCGCCGCCTTCAGCGCCATCGGGTTGTTGGGGTGCGTCGTCCAGTTGGCATAATCCGGGTTGATCTTGCGCCCTGTGCGCGGGTCCACGCCGTCCGTCTGCCGCACCATGGTGATGCAGTTGTCAACCGGGCAGACTTCAACGCAGAGATTGCAGGCCACGCATTCGGCGTCATTCACCTCAAAGTGGCGCTTGCCGTCCTTTTCCTTGAAGATCGCCTGGTGCGAGGTGTCCTCGCAGGCAGCATAGCAACGGCCGCACTTGATGCAGAGGTCCTGATCGATATGGGCCTTTGTCACATAGTTCAGGTTGAGATACTGCCAATCCGTGACATTGGGCACCGCGCGGCCACGGAAGTCCTCGATGGTCTGGTAGCCCTTCTCGTCCATCCAGTGGGCCAGTCCCGTCTTCATCTCCTCGACGATGCGGAAGCCATAGGTCATGGCGGCCGTGCACACCTGAACGTTGCCTGCCGACATGGCGATGAACTCCGCAGCATCGCGCCAGGTGGTGATGCCGCCGATGGCGGAAATCGGCAGTCCGCGCGTCTCAGGGTCGCGCGCGATCTCGGCCACCATGTTGAGCGCGATGGGCTTCACAGCGGGTCCGCAATAGCCGCCATGGCTGCCCTTGCCGTCAATCGTCGGCATCGGCGCGAAATTGTCGAGGTCGACCGACACGATGGAGGAAATGGTGTTGATGAGAGACACCGCGTCCGCCCCACCCTTTTTCGCAGCGCGCGCCGGATAGCGGATGTCGGTGATGTTGGGGGTGAGCTTCACGATCACCGGCATGCGCGAATATTGCTTGCACCAGCGGGCGACCATCTCGATGTATTCCGGCACCTGGCCGACGGCGGCACCCATGCCGCGCTCGCTCATGCCATGCGGGCAGCCGAAGTTGAGCTCGATGCCGTCGCAGCCCGTCTCCTCGACCCTGGGAAGAATGGCCTTCCACGACTCCTCCGTACACGGAACCATGATCGATACGATCATCGCGCGGTGCGGCCACTCGCGCTTCACCTTCTTGATCTCCTGGAGGTTCACCTCCAGCGGCCGGTCGGTGATGAGCTCGATGTTGTTGAGGCCGAGCAGGCGCCGGTCTGCGCCATGGATCGCGCCATAGCGCGGGCCCGAGACGTTGACGATGGGGGGGCCTTCCTCGCCCAGCGTCTTCCAGACAACCCCACCCCAGCCCGCCTTGAAGGCGCGCACCACATTGTATTCCTTGTCGGTCGGCGGCGCGGACGCCAGCCAGAACGGGTTCGGTGACTTGATGCCGATGAAATTCGAGCGCAGGTCAGCCATGGCTTGGTCCTTTACGCCTTGAGGAACTGGTTGATCGATTCAGCGGCGCGGCGGCCATCATCGACGGAGGCAACGGTGAGGTCCTGCCCGCCGGCAACGCAATCGCCGCCGGCCCAGATGCCGGTGACGCTGGTGCGCTTCTCGCCGTCAACCTTGATGCGTCCGGCTTCAAGCGCCAGCGCGGCCCCGGTCACGTCGATGTAGCTCTGGCCGATGGCACGGAAGATCATGTCGGCGGGAAGATCGAATGTCTCGCCGGTGCCGGAGAGCTTGCCGTTCGTCTCCGTCGTGTATTCACAGGTCAGCCCCACGGCCTTGCCGTCCTTCACGATTACGGCTTTCGGCATGGCCCAGTGCTTGATGCGAACGCCGCGCGTCTGGGCGACGTCCTGCTCATAGGCGCTGGCCTTCATCTGCGCAGGACCGCGGCGATAGACGATGGTCACGTCCTCGGCACCCAGCAGCTTCGACTGCACGGCGACGTCGACCGCCGTCATGCCGCCGCCGATCACCACCACGCGGCGGCCGACGGGAAGCGACGAGAGGTCGGAGGCCTGACGCAGCTCCGCGATATAGTCGACGGCGTCTTCCACATTGGCGGCATCGTCGTGGGTGGCACCAAGCGCATTCACGCCCTGCAGGCCGACGCCCAGGAACACGGCGTCATGGTCCTTCTTGAGCTGCGCGAGGTCGAGCCCTCCGCCCAGCTTCTTGCCGTGCTCGACCGTGATGCCACCGATACCGAGAATGAAGTCCACTTCCGTCTGCGCGAAGCCGTCCGTGCTCTTGTAGGCGGCGATGCCATATTCATTGAGGCCGCCGGATTTGGGCCTGGCCTCGAACACCGTCACCTCATGTCCGTGCATGGCAAGTCGATGCGCGCAGGCAAGGCCCGCGGGTCCGGCACCCACCACAGCCACCACCTTGCCGGTGGGTGCGGCACGCACATAGGGCTGCGCGCCATCAGCCATGAAGGCATCGGTCGCATGGCGCTGGAGAAGTCCGATCTTGACCGGCTTTCCCTCCGCCTCCATGCGTACGCAGGCTTCCTCGCACAGGGTCTCCGTTGGGCAGACCCGGGCGCACATACCGCCAAAGATATTCTGGTCGAAGATGGTTTTGGCTGCCGACTTCGGATGCCCCGTCTGGATCTGGCGGATGAACATCGGGATGTCGATCGCGGTGGGGCAGGCCACCTGGCAGGGCGCGTCATGGCAGAAGTAGCAGCGGTCCGACTCGACGAGCGCTTCATGCGCATCGAGCGGCGGGTGAATGTCACCAAAATTGACGGCATAATCCGCAACGGACAGCCGGTGGCCCGCAATACCGGGCTTCACATCCGCCATGGTCGCTCCCTCCAAGAAGCTGTGAGTGTCTTTTATGGAAGGATGACAGGATTTGTTCAGATGGTCAATTTTTAGGTCGCGCGAGGGGAGAGGCAAGCGTTCCTTATGCGTGCCTCGACACCTCGCTCCCACTCGGCGTCAGCCGGGCGTAGGCCGGGGTCCAGCTGTGGACGCCTGCGGGCTTGAGCCATGCCGAAAACGCCGAAACCCCGCTGAGCATTTCTGCTTGAGCGGGGTTATGGTTTATTGAAGTTGTGAATGAAGTGTTTTGCTCTGTTCTTTGCAGGCCTGGCAGCGACCTACTCTTCCGCGTCTTAAGACGAAGTACCATTGGCGCTGGGGCGATTTACGGCCGAGTTCGAGATGGGATCGGGTATGGACGCCCCGCCAGAGCCACCAGGCCGGCGAAGAACAGAGGG